>JACQFK010000105.1 GCA_016200125.1 Planctomycetota bacterium | reverse complement strand
CCCACAGACGAGGAGCCCATGGAACTTGAAGAGGCACTCGTACGCCGGGCCCGGGACGGAAACCGGGAGGCGTTCGAGGAACTGGTGCGGCGCACCAGCCGGATGGTCTACGCCAAGCTCTATCTCGAGACGGGCGATCCCCATTCCGCCGAAGACCTCGTCCAGGAGACCTACTTGCGAGCGTTCCGTGCCGTGGGACACCTGACCGACCCCGCGGGCTTCCGGGCCTGGATCATGACCATCAGCCAGTCGGTGCTCATCGACTCCTACCGCCGCGCGGGCGCGATCCGGCGCTCGCCCCCGCCCCGCGCAAGCCAGGAAGCCCTCGAGAACGCCCCCGCGCCCGCTGCCGACGACACGCTGCTCAGCGACACGCGGCAGAAGGTCCGCGCCATCCTCCAGTCCCTCCCCGAAGAATACCGGCTTCCCCTCACGCTTCGATACATCGACGGCGCGGACGCCGCATCCATCCAGCTTCAGCTGGGCCTCTCGCCGGGGTCCCTCCGCGGGATCCTCTATAGGGGGCTACAGCTGCTGCGCCGCGCGGTCAAACAGGAGGTCTCCCATGAATCACGCTGACCACGAATGGGCCAAGGAGCAGATCGCCGCGCATCTCGCCGGCGGCCTCTCCGCCGACGAGCGCGCGCGCCTCGAGGCCCACGCCGCCTCCTGCGCCGAATGCATCGCCGAGCTCGACGCGGCCCGCCGCTTCGACCGCCAGATGGACGACCTCTTCGCGCCCATCCGCCCCAAGGCCGGCCTCGAGGACCGCATCATCCGGGTGCTTCGATGTGCACCTTCCCAGAAGCCGCGGTCCCTGGCTTCTCGGGTGATCCTCGCCGCCGCCGCGGTGATCCTGATGGGCATCCTCGGCTTCGTGATCATCCAGGTGGATCAGGGGAGCCTGACATGGATGCCGCAGGCGGGAGCGCCTGCCTCACTTGCCGACGCATTGAATCCCAGTTTTGCGATCCAGGCAGAAGAGCGCAGTGTCAGCGTAGCCCGGGACGGAAATAGGTTCGGAGGCAGGGAGCTCCATCCAGGAACATCTCTCCGCCGATGCCCCGATGTCCCCCTCGTTCGCGATCGAAGGTGAGTCGGCGGGACGCCGGATGGGCGGCGAGGAACTGCAGGGTGCGGACGAGCTTGCCCGGAAGCGCTCCATCGAGCTGAGCGTGGCCGCGTCCGACCACAATGAAAGCGCGGACAAGGAGAACTACAAGGGCGAGAGCGAGCGCCGTCTCCGCCAGTCGGTCGAGAACAAGTACCGGGAGGCGGAGGCGCTCCAGAAACAGGCTGGCGTCCTCGCCCTCCGCCCGGAGTCGCCGGCGCCCGCGCCGGCCAAGCCTTCGCCCTCGGAGCCTGCGCTGCAGGACCGCTTCTACCGCTACAGCGACGACAGCGTCGCCAAGAACAAGCCGGCCGCCGACCCCGGCTACTTCAAGCCCGCCGATGCGCAGGGCAAGGACCGGCTCGAACTCGCGAAGGCCGATGAGAAGCCCGCCGGAAAGCTCGCCGCCCTGGGCCTCGAGAGCCAGAAGGGCCTCAACACCAACCAGCTCAAGCAGCAGAACGCGGGACCCGGCCAGGGGGGAGGCGCGGCCGCGGGCCCGCCCGCCGTCCAGGATCCCCAGCCCAACCCGAACCCCCAGCCCCAGCGCAAAATCATCCGCACCGGCGAAGTCGAGTACGAGGTCGAGTCCTTCGACGCCGCCCTCGCCACGATCAGCAAGCTGGTCGAGGAGGAGGCCGGATTCGTCGGCACCGTCAACAGCGACAAGCTGCCCAACGGCAAGGTCCGCGGCACCGTCGTGCTGCGCTGCCCGCCCGAGCGGCTCGACACGCTGCTCCTCAAGCTGCGCGGCCTGGGCGAGCTCAAGAGCCAGAACATCCGCAGCCAGGACGTCGGCCGGCAGTACTACGACCTCCAGAGCCGCCTCATCGCCGCCCGCGCCATGGAAACGCGGCTCCTCGACATCATCGCCAAGGGCAAGGGAGAGATCAAAGACCTGCTCCTCGCGGAGAAGGAGCTCGGCGAGTGGCGCACCAAGATCGAATCGTGGGAGGGCGAAAAGCGCTACTTCGACAGCCAGGTCTCGATGAGCACCCTGACCGTCACGCTCGTCGAGAAGGAGATCCGCGCCCCCTTCGCCGTGACCCAGACCGAGCGCGTCAACCTGGGCCTCGAGGTCGAGGACGTCGAGAAGGCCCACAAGGACGCCCTCGCCGCGGTCGCCGAGGCCAAGGGCCGCGTCACCAAGTCCGACCTCAAGCAGCTCGCCGCCGGACAGTACAGCGCGACCCTCCACTTCGAGGTCACGCCCGACGCCGCCGGCCCCCTCCGCGACCGCTTCAAGCAGCTGGGCAACGTCGCCCGGCTCGACATCGAGCGCGTCCAGGAGACCGAGGGCGGCAGCGGCAAGGCCGCCGAGATCCTCAAGGTGAAGCAGAAGGACACCCAGTTCTTCGTGTCGATCTACAACCTCGCCAACATCGCGCCCCGCGAGACGATCGTCCTGAGCCTCGCCTGCGCCGACGCCGAGGCTTCCTACAAGACGATCCTGGCGCGCATCGAGAAGGCGGGCGGCCG
The DNA here is from genome assembly GCA_016200125.1 of Planctomycetota bacterium. The sequence continues at coordinate 600 of JACQFK010000105.1, read as the reverse complement.
CGTGGTGACCTCCAGCCTCAACCGCCAGAAGAACGACCAGACCACCGGCCAGCTCCGTTTCGAGATCAAGGCCGCCGACGCGGAGGCCGTCCTCACCGACGTCAAGCTCGCCGGCGAGGTGATGCGCCTCGACCGGAACGAGAACCCCGACACCCAGAACGTCACGAAATCCAAGCTCGGCTTCCAGGTCCAGCTTTTCGCCATGGGCCTCGTCGATGCCCGCGAGACGACGACCCTCCAGCTGGCCGCGAAGAACGTGCCCGAGGCCTACCAGAAGTTCCAGGAGGCGCTGGTCGCCGCCGAGGCGCGCATCCAGTCCGCCCAGCTCAGCGAGCACGACCGGCAGAACGTGACCGCCACGTTCACCTTCGAGGTCCGCCGGGAAAACTTCGCGAAGATCGACAAGGCGCTCGCCGAGGCCGGCGAGGTGATGAGCCGCTCGTCGACCCGGGCGCAGGACGTCGAGCGCGTGGTCGACTCCAAGAAGCGCTTCCAGCTCACCCTGGTCAACCTGTCCAGCATCCCGATCCGCGAGACCTACACGCTCGCGGTGGAGGTGGACCAGGTCGACTCCGCGGTGAAGTCGATGGAGGACCTGGC
>JACQFK010000091.1 GCA_016200125.1 Planctomycetota bacterium | reverse complement strand
TTCGGCCTCTGCTTCGACGCGCTGGGCAACCTCTATTCGGCCGACTGCCACAGCCTGCCGATCTACCACCTCCTCCGGGGCGGTTGGTACCCGACCTTCGACGGCGCCCACGACGGCCTGGGCCACGCGCCCAGCGTGATGAACCACCTGCACGGATCGACGGCGATCGGCGGCATCGTCCACTACTCCGCGACGAACTTCCCGGAGAAGTACCGCGGCTCGATCTTCGTCGGCAACCCGGTGACCGGCCGGATCAATCACGACCTCATGGAGAAGCACGGCTCCGGCCATCGCGCCAAGGAGCAGCCGGACTTCCTGCGCTGCGACGACAAGTGGTTCCGTCCGGTAGACATCAAGCTCGCCCCGGACGGTTCGCTCTACGTGGCCGACTTCTACAACCGCATCATCGGCCACTACGAGGTGCCCCTGACCCACCCGGGCCGCGACCGCGAGCGCGGCCGGATCTGGCGCCTCTCCTACGCCGGCGACGACGCGGCGCCCCACAAGCCGATGCCCAACCTGTTCAATGCGTCGGCCGACGAACTGATCGCGCTCCTCAAGGACGACAACCTCCAGGTCCGCGTCCGCGCGACCAATCAGCTGGCGGACCGGATCGGCGCCGCGGCCGTCGAGCCGCTGAAGTCGGCTCTCGGGGAGACCAGCGCCTTCCAGCGGGCCCACGCCCTCTGGGCGCTGGAGCGCCTCGGGGCGCTCGACGAGGCCCTGGTGCGCAAGCTCGCCGCCGACGGAGACCTGCTCGTCCGGGTCCACCTGCTCAAAGCCCTCGCCGAGCGCAAGACCTGGGGTTTCGAAGCTGCGCTAACCCGCGAGAAGCTGAAGGACGGCGACCCCTATGTTCGCCGCGCGGCCGCCGAGGGACTCAGCCTCCATCCGGCCGGCGAGAACGTCCAGCCCCTGCTCGACCTCTGGAACGCCACGGACGGGGACGACACGCACCTGACCTACATGGCGCGGCTCTCGCTGCGCAATCAGCTGGCGCGCCCCGGCGGCTTCGAGGGTCTTCCCCCCGACGATAAGTTCGTGAACGTGGCGATGGGCGCGAAGACGCCCGAGTCGGCGAAGTACGTCTTCACCTCCCTCAAGGCGAAGGGCGGCGACTGGGCCCGCTCGCTCCAGCACATCGTCCGCTACAGCGAGCCCGACCAGCTGCCCACCGTCTTCGAGCTCGCCCGGTCCCTGGAATCGAAGCCGGCCCGCGAGCAGCTCCCCATCCTCCGCGCGGTCCAGCAGGGCTGCCAGGAGCGCGGCATGAAGGTTCCCGAGGCCTTCTCGGCCTGGGCCCAATCGGCCGTCGGCAGCGCCTTCAAGTCGGAGGACAAGGGGCTGGCCGGCGAGGCGATCAAGCTTTGCCGCGACCTGAAGCTCGACGCGGCCTCCGGAGCGCTCGAGGAGCTGGCGCAGGCGGGAAAGTCGCAGGAGCTTCGCTTGGCGGCGATCGACGCCCTGCCGGCGATCGTCGGAAACAAGGCCGTCGCCCCCCTGGGCCGCCTGGCGGCGAACCCGGACGAACATCTCGCGGTGCGCCAGAAGGCCGTGGGAGCCCTCGCCGCGCTCAACACGCCTCAGGCCCGAATGGAGCTCGTCACGAGGCTCCAGTCGGCGCCGCAGCTCGCGGTCCAGATCGCCGTGGGCCTGGCGGCCTCGAAGGAGGGCGGAGAGGCCCTCCTGATGGCGGTGGAACGGGGTCTGGCGCCGCGGCGCCTGCTGCTCGACAAGGCGGTCGACGGCCGCCTGCGGGCCGGCAAATCGCGCGAGCTGGTCGAGCGCATGGAGAAGGTCACGAAGGACCTCCCTGCGGAGGATCCCCGCATCCTCGAGCTTCTGCAGGTTCGCCGGAAGGGCTTCGCCGGGGCGAAGCCGAATCCCGCGCACGGGGCGGAGATCTTCGCCAAGACCTGCGCCGGCTGCCACAAGATCGACGGCAAGGGTCAGAAGGTCGGTCCGGAGCTCGACGCGGTCTGGACGCGCGGCGTCGACCGGCTGCTCGAGGACATCCTGGATCCGAACCGCAACGTCGACCAGGCCTTCCGGGCGACGCTGATCAAGACGAACGACGACCGCGTGATCTCGGGCCTGGTGCTGCGCGAAGAGGGCCAACTCCTGGTCGTCCAGGAGGCGGCCGACAAGGAGACGAAGATCGCGCTCAAGGACATCCAGCAGCGCGTGCTCTCGCAGCTCTCGCCGATGCCCGGCAACGTGGTGGATGCGCTGCCCGAGGCCGACTTCTACGATCTCCTGGGCTACCTGCTGCAGCAGCGCGGCCAGAAGTAGCGAAGCTCAGCGCAGCTTCTTGCCCTGGCCGGAGACGGTGACAAGCGAGAGCTTGGTGATCTTGTAGCGGGTCCCGCAGGTCCCGAGGTACATCCCCTTCCAGTTCACCACCTTCCAGAAGGCGACGTTCAGGCCGTTCATGCGGCTGAAGTTCCCGGTGAAATTGACGAAGGAGGCGCCGTCCACGCTGGCCGTGATCGAGGTCTTCCGCACCGAGATGACCACCGTGCTCGGCTTCCCGCTCGCCAGCAGCACGCCCTGCTTGCTCTGGGGATTCTTGTCGAAGAGCATCCCGTCCACCATCTCCAGCCCGGAGCGGCCCCCCATGTTCGAGAAGCCCTCGATCCAGACCGCATACTGCGTCGTGCCGCGGATCATGCCGAAGAGGATCGCGTCCGTCCCCTGGAGCCGCTCCACGACGGCCGTGAGATCGAACTCCTCGGGCGGCGTGTAGGGCACCATGACGCGGGTGTAGTTGTCCGTGTTCGACAGCAGCGCGCCGCCCTCGAAGGTCCACTCCCCGAAGGCCTCCTGCTTCACGTCGATGAGCCGCAGCAGATTGAGGGCCCCCGGCTGCGAGTCCTCGATCTCGGCGAGCCGCTTGTCGATCTTGACCTTGTCGAGGCCCGTCGCCGACGCGGAGGCCTGCTCGTACCAGGACTGCGCGCGGCCGACCAGCCGGACCTTCCGCCAGGGACTCTTCTCCTTCTGGGCAAGCTCCCACCAGGCGTCGCCGGCCTCGAGCTGCTTGAGCGGCTCCGCGGGCTTGGCCAGGTCCTTGTCGACCGCCGTCTTGAGCGGCGGCTTGGCGCCGATGGAAAGGTGGATCAGCCCCGTATCCCAGGCCCCGCGCACGAAGCACAGGTAGCGGCCCACGGCCTCCGGATCGGCGGGCGTAGCCTTGTCGAGGTCCGCCTTCACCTTCTGGTACTCGGACTTGAGCCCCGGCAGCTCCTTCTGAAGCTCCTGGATCTTGCCGGGAAGCACCGGGTCCTGGGCGGCCTTGGCCGCGAGCTCGCCCTTCCCCGCGGCGGCGACGGCGGTGTCGAAATCGTCCCCGCGGATCGCCTCCGAAATCAGCGCCAGGTAAGCCCGCGCGGCCGCCCGGCCCGTCTCGGGATCCTTCGAGACCGTGGTCGCCTTGGCGAGCGCCGCCAGCTTGAAAGCCGCGGACGGAATCGCGAAGACCTTGCCGATCTCATCCACGGCCTTGAGGGCGGTGTCGACGTCTCCGGCGCCGGCCGCGAGATCGCGCGCCTCGCGGAGCATGACGTACTGTCCCGCGGGGTCGGAGGCGGTCTCCCGCCCCCGGTTGATCAGCTGCTTGGCCAGCGCGATCTGGTCCTGGGGCGCCTTCTTCGCGTAGTCGTCCTTGAAGAGATCCTTGATGACCTTGAGCTTCTCTTTCTGTACCGCGGCGTCGGGCTCCGGCGCCTTGTCCTGCGCGACGGGCCCCAGCGCAAGCAGCAGGGCCGCGGCCCATTTCAGCGTCGTCATGGCCTATTTCGCCCACTCTTTGGCCAGGGAGTTGATCAGCTCGCGCGGCAGGGCGCCGTCCCAGGCCAGCACCCGGTAGCGGAAGACGAGCGGCTCGCCCTTGCGGATCACGACGTCTCCCGGCGCCGTGATGCAGGGATTGAGCATCCGGATCGACGCCGGATTGTGCCAGAGCGCGGGAGGATTCTTCGGATGATCGAGGACTGCGCCCCCGATCTGGACGCCGTCGGGAAGCGTAATCTGGTAGCCGTACCAGGGCTGCGCGGGCCAGTCGGTCTCCGGCTTCATGTGGTTCGGCGCGGGCCGCTGGACCTCGCCCTCCGGGCCCTCGACGGTCGCCTTGCCGTCCTTCCGGGCCCGCAGACAGAAACCGCTGAAGGCTCCCTTCAGGATCTTCACGTCGGCATCCGCCGAGAGCTCGTAGACCAGGTCGAGCACTGACGCGACGCCCTGGACGCGATGGTTGAAGGTCAACCCCTCCTTGAGGAGCGTTTCGCCCTCCGCCATCCAGTCGTTCTCGACCTTGTTCCCCTCCGCCTTCCGGTTGACGATGACGCGGTCCTTGACCGGCGCGTACATCCCCCAGCCCCAGAAGTCGGCGTCCTTCTTCCCGTGCATGTCGAACCAGGCGAGGAAGATCCCGCGATGGTGCTTGTGGTCCGCGGGAGCGACGTCGGTGAGCACGACCCCCGCCGGCGTCTTGAGGGGATGGAAGTAGCAGGCGCTGTCGACCGAGAGCTTGGAATCGGCCGGCTTCTTGAGCTGGTAGCGCAGAACTTCCTTCCCGGCGATGGTTCCGACCACGGCCTCGGAAGTTGCGTCGACCATGAACTCGGTCTTCTCCTGCAGGAGCAGCCCGAGGGCGAGCAGCGCGTGGATCATCCAAGGTCCTCCCGGATCCCCCCGATGATACGCTTCCTCAAGCCCGAGTGAAACGAATCTCGCGGCAGCCGTAGGTCGAGCACTGCCCCACGTAGCTCCAGCATTCCTCGTGGTGGGGCGTGCGGCACTTCGCGCAGAACACGACGCGGCTCTCCATCTTCTCGCCGCAGACCTGGCACTCGCCTCCCACCGCATCGACTTTCAGGGGCGCGGCCTCCTGGTCCGGCCGCCCCTTGAGCGCGAGGCGCAGGAAGCGGCCGGCCCACTCCAGTTCGTCCCCCGGCCGGCCCCGCAGCAGCCTCAGCTTCGGCCTGCCCTTGAGGAGGAACTGGAGCTCGGTATCTCCCGTCCCCCGGAAGGTCTGGATGAATTCGACTTCGGTCGCCGCAAACTGATGGCTCCCCCGGCCCTGGTTCTGGACGATCGTCACGAGCCCGTCCAGGATCTGGATCACCGTGCTTTCCTTGAGCGCCAGGAGCCGGTTGATGACGACGATGAACCAGACGACGATCGCGGCCCAGGTGATCCAGGCCGGGTAGGATCCGCGGAAGATCCCCTCGAGCAGGGTGGCCGTGACGAGGAGGCCGGCCATCCAGCCCAGGCTCTTCCCCATCAGCTTCCACCAGCGATGCTTGAAATCGATCAGCGGGAGGAAGGTCAGCTCCACGCCCGTCGGAAAGCGCCGCACGGTAAGCGCGACCGGAACCACGGAAGGGTCGGCCTTCCGCAGCACGGGGTCCGGCGCCGCCCGCGCCGTCGGCATCGGCCGACGCTCCCCCTTCGCATCCTTGAGCATTGCGGCAAGCCAGCGGACCTCCTCCCCGTTGGTGTCGATCAGGACGTCCTCGCTGCGGCCGTTCCGGAAGCCGAAGCGGAGGATATAGCGCGTGGTTTCCCTCGGGACCTTCAGTTCCTCGACCCAGACCGAAGTCACGTCCTCCGCCGGCCAGCGGCGCACCCGGGTCCCTGCGAGGCCGCTGCGCGTGTAGGACAGCTCGGTCGCGGTCCGCTCCAGGGTCCAGGTCCGGCGCGCGACGACCAGCCCGGAGAACAGGAGGACGATCCCCGGGATCGAGATGACGCCGAGGACAATCCCGGAGTGGCCGAGCGAATCGATGAAGGGATGAAAGGCGATGCCGATGGTGGCGATGATCCAGCCGGCTCCCAGGAACAGCATCACACCGCCGAAGTCACCGGGACCGCGCGGAGAGACCAGGGCGAGGCGATCGGGCGTCTCCGTCTTGACGACCCGGCTCCCTGCGGGCTGGACCTTGATCACCCAGAAAGTGTACTACGGATTCTGCGCGAGGGAGGCGACCTCCGAAGCATCGAGGCCCCGGCGGTAGATGCGGACCTCGCCGATCGTCCCGTTCAGAAACTCCCGGGTCGAGGCCGCGCCGCCGATCCAGAGTTCGCCGCTGCCGCTCCCGTCGTCGGCCTGGCCCGTGGCGCAAAGCCCGCCGTTCACGTAGAGCAGCCGCTTCCCCGCCTCCTGCACGCCGCAGACATGCTGCCAGCCGGAGAGCGCGGACGAGCCCGTCAGATTCCGGCCCCCGCCGAAGCACCAGCGGCCCTCGCCCTCGATCCAAAGGCCGTACCAGGGCTTTGCCTCGCGGGACTTCGTGACGACGCCCTTCCAGCCGTCCTGCGGGATCTCCTTGAGGTGGACCCAGGCCGAGATCGTGAAGCTGTCCTTCGACGTGAACGACAGGTCGGAGGCATGGGGGTATACCAGGTGATCCTCGTGGCCGTCGAAACGCAGGCCGCTCCGGCCGGCGACCTCGACCGACTTGGGATTCTCCTTCGGCTTCACCCGGAGCACGAGCCCCGTGTCGGGCACCGACTTGGCGGGCTCGACTTTCGGGGCGGGCGGCGGCGCGGCGTTGCCGCTGGATCCCGCGACCATGCGCCGCGTGATCAGCTCCCGCAGGCGCGGGACTTTCGATGACGTCGCGAGCTTCACGGCGCGGGTGTTGTCGAGCATCACGAGCGGCTCCGTCGCGTACCAGAGCATCGTCGGCAGGTTGTGGTCCGCCGCATCCTCGGCGTGGGTCGCGAGGGCCTCGACGATCTCCCAGCGCTCCGCCGGGGCGACCCGCTGGGCCGCGGCCGCGACATACAGGCGGACGGCCTGGGATTCGTCTTCGCGGGCCAGGCGCGCGAGTTCCCTCAGCACGGCGGGCGAGGCCTTCTTGTCCTCAAGCAGCAGCTGGATCGCCCAGCCGCGGATGTACTCCTCCTTGCTCTTCAGCTGGTCGAGGAGGAAGGTCTCGGTCAATCCGCCGGTCACCTGGAGGGCCCAGAGGAAGCGCAGCTTCTTCGGCGTCTCGGTCGCGGCGGCGTAGGCGGCCAGAAGCTCCTTGTGGACGGCCGGGTCGGCGCCGCGCTCCTCGAGGAGCCGGCGCGCGTGGCGAACGTACCAGTCGTTCGGCGACAGCTGGAGCTTGATGAGCTCCGCGCTCGGGAGCTTGCCGAGGTCGACGTCGACCTTCTTGGACTCCCCATAGGTGATCTTGTAGATGCGGCCCGTGTCGATGTGCGCGGGCGTCTGGCCGTGGCAGGGGCGCGGATCGTACCAGTCGATGACATAGAGCCCGCCGTCGGGTCCGAACTCGTGGTTGAACCCCAGATAGAGCGGGTCGTTGGCCATCATGAAGTCGCCGACGTGCTTCCCGGTGTAGCCCGAGCCCTTCCGCTCGAAGGACTCCGTGTACATGCCGTGGTGATGGATCGTCCCGATGATGAACTTGCCGCGGTACTCCGGCGGGAAGGCGTCGTTGAGCACGAATCGCGCTCCGCCGTGGGCGTGACCGCCCTTGCGGCCCTGGAGGTTCTCGTGCTTGTGGTCGGCGATCGTCTTGATGTCCTCGTAGCTGTACTTGTTCTCGTGCTGGCCGCCCTGGCGGTGGTAGCGGCCGCCCTGGACGATGTACCAGAGATGCGGGATGACGCAGGCCTCGATGAACATCTGGCCGTTGTCGTCGAAGTCGACGCCCCAGGGATTGCTCGTCCCCTCGGCGAACTTCTCGAACACCTGCTTGACGGGGTGATAGCGCCAGATGGCCGCATTGATGATCGTGCGCTGCTCGTCGGGCGTCCCGGGCTTGCCGACTTTCGAGTGCGTGAACACGCCGTGGCAACCGTAGAGCCAGCCGTCGGGGCCCCAAATGAAGCTGTTGAGCGTCTCATGCTGGTCGTGATGGCCCCAGCCGTCCAGGATGGTCTGGGGCGGGCCGTCGGGCTTGTCGTCGTGGTCCTTGTCGGGGATGAAGAGCAGCCCGGGGGGCGATCCCACCCAGACGCCGCCGAAGCCGACCTCGAGTCCGCTGATGAAGCTGAGGTTGTCGGCGAACACGGTGCGCTTGTCGAACTTCCCGTCGCCGTCGGTATCCTCGAAGATGACGATCGTGTCCTTCCCGGAGGGCTTCCAGGGCCCGCCGGGGCCGGTGTAGGAGAAGTTCTCCGCGACCCAGAGGCGGCCCCGGTCGTCGATGCAGAAGGCGTTGGGCTGGCGGATGTCCGGCTCGCCCGCAAAGAGGTGGGCCTTGAAGCCGGGGGGCACGGTCATCAGCTTGAGGGCCTGGAGCGGGGGCGTCCCCAGGTCCTGGGGGGCCGCCGCCGGCAGGATCGCCAGGGCGCAGATCACCAGTCGGATGGCCTTCATACCGTCACCTCGCCCAGCCCTTCGACTCCACAAATCAACGAAGTCGATTTATGGCAAAAACCGCCATAAATCGACTTCATTGATTTATGGAGATTCTTGAGGAATTATCCCGCGGCTCCCCTGTGAGAGCCATGAGAATCCGCGCAAAAGTATTGAGATTCCTTACTTCTCGAGCTTGAAGCGGTAGAGGCGGCCGTCCGTGAAGGTCGACCAGAGGACGTCGCCGTCCCGGTCCTCGCCGAAGGTCGCGATCTGCTTCATCTTGAACTCGTAGATCAGCTTGTTCTCCACGACCTTCTTTCCGTCCCACTTGAGCGCGTACATGTTCCCCGTGACGAAGTCGCCGTACAGGTAGAGGCCGTCCAGCTCCTTGAGCCGCTTGCCGCGGTAGACGCAGCCGCCCGTGATCGAGTTCGCCCCGTCCGTCATCTTGGGCTTCGCGTGCGCCAGTTCGACCAGCGGCTCCTCGAAGGGACCGCCCGGGCCGGCCTTGAAGTCGTGCATCGCCTCCCGAACGTTCCAGCCGTAATTGGCGCCCTTCTTGACGATGTTGATCTCCTCCCACTTGTCCTGGCCGACGTCGCCGGACCAGAGCAGGCCCGTCTTCCGATCGAAGTGGTAGCCCCAGGGGTTGCGCCAGCCCGCGGACCAGATCTCCGGAAGCACCCCCTCCTTGCCCACGAAGGGGTTGTCTTGGGGGACGGCGTAGGCCTTCCCCGCGTCGGCGTGATCGACGTCGATCCGGAGGAACTTCCCCAGCATCGTCATCATGTTCTGACCGTTGCCGTGCGGGTCGTTGGCGGCGCCGCCGTCCCCCAGTCCGATGTACAGGTATCCGTCCGGCCCGAACTGGAGCACGCCCCCGTTGTGGTTCTCGTAGGGCTGCCTCACCTCGAGGAGGATCTTCTCGGACTCCGGCAGGATCTTCTCGTGCTTCTCGTCCATCTGGAACTGCGACAGGATGTTGCCCGTGCTGGGTTCGCGCTTCCGCTTGTCCCCGATCTTCTCCCCCAGCTTGGGAAACGAGTACTGAATGAAGACCCGATGGTTGCTCTTGAAGTTCGGATGGAAGGCCAGCCCCAGCATCCCCTCCTCGTTGCCGCTGCTCAGAACCTTCGCAGTCAGATCGAGCGCGAGCCTCATCTCCGCCGCGTCGGGCTTGTTTTCGAACCACTTCACCCGGCCGGGCTGCTCGACGACGAAGATCCGGTCGGTCCCGTCGTTGGGATGGGCGATCACGACGCAGCGCTCGATCTTGATTTTCTCGAAGGCGGGCTCGAATCCGATGCCGGGGATCTGCGAGTCCTGCGCGAGCGCGCAGACGGCGGCGGCGACGATGGCGATCATGGGGGTTCCCTCCGCTTACCTAACGATGGCCGCCCACGAGCCGCAGCGCTTCGGCGCGCGTGGGCTGACCGTCATAGCCGCCGGGCTTCGCGGTCGACAGCGCGCCGCAGGCGCAGGCGTAGGCCAGTACCTCCTGGACCCGGTGGCCCTGGAGCCATCCATCGATGAATCCCGCGTCGAAGCTGTCCCCCGCGCCCGTCGTGTCCACGGGATCGACCTCGTAGGACGACGCGCTCCAGTCCGCGTTCTTCGTCGCGGCGAAAGCCCCCTTGGGCCCCGCCTTCACCACGGCCAGCACGACCTTCTCCGACAGCGCTTTCGCGGCCGAGGCCGGACGGGAGACGCCGGTCAGCGCCTTGGCCTCGAGCTCGTTTACCATCAGCACATCCAGCCAGGGATAGATCGCGTCCAGGTCCCAGCGCTCCCGCGGGTCCCAGCCAGGATCCATCGATGTGGTGAGCCCGGCCAGCTTCGCCTTCTTCAACAGCGGAACGAAGTGATCTCTCAATCCCAGCTGGAGGAAGGGAGACGTCAGATGCAGATGGCCGTGGCGGCGCAGGTTTCCCGGGGCGACGTCCCGCGGCGTCGTCGTGGCGACCGTTCCCAGGTAGGACACCAGGGCGCGGTCGCCGGTCTCCGTGAACGCCACCGCGATGCCCGTTCCCCGCTTCCGGTCGCGCTTCACGCCCCAGACGTCCACGCCCCGCTGCCGCATCAGCCCCACGACGAAGTCCCCGGTGCCGTCGGCGCCGACCTTGCCGAGGAAACGCACGTCGCGGCCCAGCCGGGCCATGCCGCAGGCGAAGATCGCCCCGGAACCGCCGAGCGTCATCGTGCATCCCGACACGAGCACCTCGCGCCCATAGCGGGGATGGCCGGATAGACCCGTGAGGATGACGTCGGCGTTCAGGTCGCCGATGACGAGGATGGATCCGCGGCGCGTCATGAAGTCACGTGAGGCTACTGAAGGGACGCGGAGCTGTCAACGATACTGCCCTTCGCTCTTCACGCTTTCCACCAGGGCTTTTCCGCCGACACTTCCGCCCGGGAACCCGTCGGCCTTGAAGCGGACCTGCCACAGTTTGCCGATGTCCAGGCCCGCGGGGGCGACGAGCTTCACGTCGGTCG
>JACQFK010000052.1 GCA_016200125.1 Planctomycetota bacterium | reverse complement strand
GAGCGCGACGGCGAGGAGCAGGACCGCGGCCGCGGCGCCGGCCAGCAGGAGAGTCTTCTTCTTTTTTCCGCCCGCGCCGGCGCCCTCGCCGAGGCAGCGGGAGATGTCGGCCGCGAGCTCCTTGGCGCTGGCGTGCCGTTCCGCGGGCGTCTTCGCGAGCGCCTTCAGGCAGACCGGCTCTAGCTCCCGCTGGATCGGCGTCATCGACGCGGGATCGACGAACTTGCCCACGGGGGGGACGGGCTCGCGCACGAGCTTGTCCAGGATCTCGGAGGGCTTGTCGCTCCGGAAGGGCGGCCGCCCGGCGATCGCCTCGTAGAGCAGGATGCCGAGCGAGTAGACGTCGGCGCGGTGATCGAGCGAGGCGAGGCCCTTGGCGTGCTCGGGGCTCATGTAGACCGGCGTGCCCCAGACCTTGCCGGGCACGGTGTTGGCCAGGTCCTCCTTCTGCCCCTTCACCTTGGCGAGGCCGAAGTCGGTGAGGTGGGGCTGGTTCTCGCGGTCCACCAGGATGTTCTGCGGCTTGATGTCGCGGTGGACGACGCCGGCCTTGTGGGCCTGGTCGAGCGCGAGCGCGATGTCGCGGATCAGCGCCGCCTGGTGGGCGATCGTCACGCCGCTCATCCGGCGCCAGCGCATCATCGACTGCCCCTGGATGAGCTCCATCGACAGGTAGCGCTTCCCCTCGATCTCGCCGGCCTCGTACACGCTGACGATGTGGGGATGCTTCGGCAGGCTCGCGCTGATGCGCGCCTCGGCGAGGAAGCGGCGGCCCTCGGCCTCGACCTCCTTCGCATCGATGCTGCTGTCGACGTGGATCGTCTTGATCGCGACCTTGCGGTCGAGCACGGTGTCGAGCGCCTCGTGGACCACGCCCTTGCCGCCCCGGCCGATCTCGCGCACGATCGAATACTTTCCGAAGGGGGTCGGCGCCTTCCGCCGGGTCTTGGCCTCGGGATCCGGAGCGTCCGGCTTGCCGGCCACGGGGATATGGGGCGAACTGGCCGTCTTCGCGGGCAGGGCCGGCGAACTCGCCTTCTGGGAGGGAGGCGATGCGGGCAGGTTCGGCGAGCTGGCTTTCCTGGAGGGAGGAGCGGGCTTGGGATCCGGGGCGGCGGGCAGCGGCTTGTCCAGATCGGCCGCCCGGGGAGGCGCGGGGGCGGCGAATTCGATCTTCTCCGCCACCGGCTCGGGCTTGGGCGCGAAGGCCGATCTCTCCTCGGTCGAGACGGGGGTGGCGGACACAGCCGCGACCGCGTTCATGTCCTGTAGCAGGGGGGTGAGCTGGGTCTGGGTCAGGAGCCCCATGGCGACCAGGATCTCGCCCAGGGGGCGGACGCGCTGGCCGGCGTTGCGGGCCTTCTCCTGCTCGGCGATGGCGGCGTCAAGCTGGGCCTGGCTGATGAGGCCCCGGAGCAGGGCGAGCTGCCCGAGTGGGGGGACCACCCGTTCCGCGCCGGCACCGGAGGGTTCAGTCAAGCCGCACCCTTACCCATGGATCATTCGCCCGCTCCACCTATGGAACATCCGAGGCTCAGGGAAGTTTCCTTCGGGGGGCGGGAATGTCCCGCTCCTAAAGTGAATAGCGCTTCCCTACTTCGCGGTGACGCGTTTCTCGATGGAGCCCAGAATGCCCTTGGCGGCGTCCTCTTCCGCGGCGCCGCTGTCCCGGGTGGCCGCCTTCGATTCCACCAGCACGTTGACCGTCTGCTCGCTGTCTCCCTTCTGGATCACCACGCGGGCGTATTGGCCGGTGCTCCCGGCGCTCAGCCCCTTCGAGGCGGTGATGACGTAGGTCTTCTCCGCCCGGTCGTCCCAGCGCTTGTCCTCATCCTTGTAGTGGAAATCCCGTTCGACGATCGCGTCGAAGGCCGCCCGCTGGACCTTCTCGAAGGGCGCCTTGTAAACCTGCTTGAGGCCGGCGTCGAGGGGCCGCGAGGCCATCCATTTTTTCGTCGCGCAGGACGCCCCCGTGAGCAGCAGGGCCAGAAGCAGCATGCGGTATTTCGTCATCCGAAGTCTCCCCAATCTTTCTGAAGGGTACCGCGTGACGGGGGAGAGTCAAGGGTCCGGCTCAAGGCGCCGTCTGAAATCCGAAATCCCGAATCCGAAACCACCCCTATCTCCCTCTAGAGTCACCCGGCTCTTTCGGATCCTGGATTTCGGATTCAGGACAGCCCCTAAAGGTCCGAGTAGGGGCGCTTGAAGAGCTCCTCCATCAGCGCCGCGTTGCCCGTCTCGAATCCGAGGCGGAACCAGCGCGCCCGCTGCGAGGAAGTGCCGTGGGTGAAGGAGTCCGGCACGACGTAGCCCTTGCTCTGGCGCTGCAGGCGATCGTCGCCGATGGCGTTGGCGGCCCGCAGGGCCTCGTCGAGGTCGCCGGGCTGGAGGACGTGCTTCGACTTCTGCGCGTGGTGCGCCCAGACGCCCGCCAGGAAATCCGCCTGCAACTCCAGCCGGACCGACAGGTGGTTGTACTCGGTCTGCGACACGCTCCCCTTCTGCGAATGGACGCGCTGGGAATAGCCGAGCTGCTTCTGGACGTGATGGCCCACCTCGTGGGCGATCACGTAGGCGTCGGTCGCCATCCCGCAGGCCGACTGCACCCGGCCCGTGAAGAGCAGCAGCCGCGGCTCGGGGTAGGTCCTGCCCATCTTCCGGAACTGCTCGTGCCACACGTCCTCGGTGTCCGCCAGCACGACCGAGACGAAGTGCTTGAGCTGCTCCTGGGCCTGCGGGTTCTGCGCGGGCTGCGAATACGAGACCGGGGCCGACGAGCCGGACTGGAGGACCACGCGGGGGTCGATGCCCAGCGCCAGGCAGACGATGACGGCGAGGACGGTCGCGCCGCCGCCGAGGGCGACGCCCCGGCCGCCGAAGGAGCGGCGGTCCTCCACATTCGAGCTTTCGCGACGTCCCTGCCAATCCATGCTCCAATTCCTCCGGACTACTGTTATATCAGTAATAGGAAGCCCGGCGCAGCTTCATCGTTACAGACTCAATGCTGAGGGGCGAATGAAACACGCAGTCCTGATCCTCCTCCTCGCGGCCGGCCAGGCCGCGGACCTCGACTCCGGACTGGTCGCGGAGTACTTCACGCTCGCGAACGGCGGCGGCGCGTTCCCGGTCCCGCAGGCCGGGCAGAAGCCGGTCTACGTCCGCGTCGAGAAGAACGTCGACTATCCCGAGGTGGGCGGCGACTTCTACGGCACGCGCCTGACGGACAATTTCTACGCGCGCTGGACGGGCGTCCTGCGCGTCGAGAAGGCGGGGAAGACCCCGTTCTGGACCGAGTCGGACGACGGCTCGCGGCTCACGATCGACGGCAAGGTCGTCATCGAGAACGGCGGCCAGCATCCGATGACCGAGAAAGCGGGCGCCGCGGAGCTGACCGCGGGCGACCACGACCTGAAGATCGAGTACTTCCAGATCGGCGGCGGGGCGGGCGTCCAGGTCTCCTGGCTGCCGCCCGACGGCAAGCGCCAGCCGATCTCCCCCAAAGCCCTCTTCCACAAGAAGGGGGCGGAGAAGATCGACTGGGACGAGGCGGCCTGGAAGAAGCGCAAGGCCGGCCCGTCGACGGCGGCCGGCGGCGGGTCGAAGAAGGGCGCCGGCAAGTTCGCCGAGATGGATCACGGCCCCTTCGCGGCGGGGACGATCGACGGCCTCTGGATGGGCAAGAACAACTTCGCGAACAAGGGCCTCGCGATCAAGCTCGACGGCGAGAAGCAGGCCTGGGTCTGTTTCGACCCCGAGCAGATGCGGATCTCGGCCGCGTGGGTCGGCGGCGGCATCGGCTGGCCCGCCGGGCGCGACGGCCTGGAAGGCCAGCCCTTCGCCGACGGCCAGGTCCTCTGGGGCACGAAGAAGACGAGCATCGGCTTCTCGAAGAACGGCGACTGGAAGGACCCGCGCGGCAAGGTGCCCTACGGCCCCCTGCCGCGCGACTGGACGCACTGGAAGGGCCACTACCGCCACGGCGAGAAGACACTGCTGTCCTACCGCGTCGGGGACGCGGAGATCCTCGAGCTGCCCGGCTACGACGCGACGACCGGGATCTTCACGAGGACCTTCAACCTCTCGAACGCTCCGGGGCCGATCCCGATGCTCGTGCTCGAGAAGCCCGTCGACGGAGACACGGTTATCGAGGTCGCGGGCGTCCCCGTCGAGGAGTCGGGCGGACGCGTCGAGGCGAAGCTGCCGCCCGGCAGGTCGACGCTCTTCATCTGGTCCGGGCCGAAGGCCGACGTCGCCAAGTTCCAGGCCGCGGTGAAGGCCGCGCCGCCGCCGGCGGATCTCGCGCCGCTCACGAAGGGCGGGCCCGGGCGCAACGCGCCGGTGACGACGGCCGGCGTCCTCGGCAAGGAGGCGGGCGCCTTCCAGATGGACACGCTGACGGTGCCCTACGACAACCCCTCGAAGTCCTACATGCGGCTCACGGGCATGGACTTCTTCGCCGACGGGAAGCGGGCGGCGATCTGCACGATGGACGGCGACGTCTGGATCGTGAGCGGGATCGACGACACGCTCGAGAAGCTGACCTGGAAGCGCTTCGCGTCGGGCCTCTTCCAATCGCTCGGCCTGCGGATCGTCGAGGACAAGGTCCACGTGCTCGGCCGCGACCAGATCACGCGCTTCCACGACTTCGACGGCGACGGCGAGGCCGACTTCTACGAGAACTTCAACAACGACTGCGGCGTGACGCCGGCCTACCACGAGTTCTGCCACGACCTGCAGACGGACAGCCAGGGGAACTTCTGGTACGCGAAGGGCTCGACGATGGGCGGGGCGATCGTGGACTACCACGGCAGCGTCGTGAAAGTGGCCTACGACGGGAAGAGCTCCGAGCGCTGGGCGAGCGGCTTCCGCGCGCCGAACGGGATCAGCATCGGCCCGGGCGACGTGCTGACGACGAGCGACAACCAGGGGAACTGGATTCCGACGACGCCGATCAACTACCTCACGAAGAAGGGCGAGTTCTGCGGCTTCATGCCCTGCGCGCACCAGACGCCTCCCCCGAAGGAGCAGCATCCGCCGCTCTGCTGGATCCCCTACAACCAGGACAACTCCGGCGGCGGCCAGCTCTGGGCGACGGGCGGGAAGTGGGGCGCCCTGAACGGGGAGCTCTTTCACCTCTCCTACGGGAAGTGCGTGGTCTTCCACGTGCTGCGCGAGAAGGTCGGCGACGCCTGGCAGGGCGGCGTGACGAAGTTCCCCTTCAAGTTCAGCAGCGGCGTGATGCGCGGCCGCTTCAATCCCGTCGACGGCCAGATGTACCTGGTGGGGATGCGCGGCTGGCAGACGGACGGGTCGCGCGACGGCTGCTTCCAGCGGCTGCGCTGGTCGGGGAAGCCGATCAACCTGCCGCTCACGGCGAAGACGACGGCGACGTCGCTCGCGATCACGTTCACGGATCCGCTCGACAAGGAGACGGCGGGCTCCGCGGACAGCTACAGCGCCGAGTGCTGCAACATCCGCTGGACGGGCGACTACGGCTCGCCGGAGTTCTGGATCTCGGAGCCGAACAAGAAGGGGCGCGAGCCCTGGCCCGTCCAGGGCGCGGAGCTGCTGCCGGATGGGAAGACGGTGGTTCTCAGGTTTGAGAAACTCCAGCCGGTGCACCACCTGGTGATCAAGTACAAGATCAAAGGGGCGGACGGCGCGGCGATCAACCAGGAGCTCGACTATACGATCAACAAGATCCCGTAGGACGACGGCGCCGCAGCGCGAGAAGAATCGCGGCCTCCAGGCCGAGGAGGCCGCAGCCTCCGCCGCCTCCTCCGCCCCCGCCGGCCGGCGCGCCGGTCACCGTGAGCGTGTACTGCGCGCCCGAGGAGTTGGAGCCGGTCGTCGCCGTCAACACGAATGTGAAGGTCCCTCCCGTCGCCGGCGATCCCGAAAGCACGCCCGTGACGGGGTCCAGCGCGAGCCCGCCCGGCAGCGCGCCGCCCGTGATGCTCCAGGTGATCGGCGAGGCGCCCGACGCCGTGAAGGTCGCGGTGTAGACCTGGCCGTAGGGAGCGTCGGGGAGCGCGGAGAGCGCGGGATCGGTGATGACGAGGGGCGTCGCCGTGTCGACCCGGGCGCTCGCGCTCCCGTCGTTCCAGTAGATCGTGACGTCGTCGAGGACGGGTGTCGCAAGCAGGATCGACGTCGCCGTCCCCCCGTTCATGCCGAAGTCGATCAGGTATTTCAGCGAGGCGGGGGAGCCGATCACGGGGGTCAGGCCGGACAGGTTGAGGACCGGGGAGAAGCCGTCGTCCGAGAGCGGCCCGTAGAGCATGGCCCCGTCCTGCAGGGAGAAGGTCACGGTGGGCTGCAGGTCGGCTCCCGCGAGGCCCGATGCGCCGCTGTAGGTGTAGAGCACCCGGTCTCCGGTCATCGGATCCGACTCTTCGCCGTACCAGGTCCACGACGCGCCCAGGACTTTCACCAGGCCGGAGGGCGCGGGGGGCAGGGAGATCGCCTGCGACGTGAAGGTCCCGCGGAAGCTCGCCTCCTTCTTGACGTTGTAGTATCGGCCGCGCGACCACTGGAGATCGAAGGCCGCGTCGCTGTCGGACTTCCAGACGAAGAGTTCGTCGACGGTCGCGTCCGCCGTGAAATTGCCCTTGTAGGCGCCGCTGGGCTGAATGGCCGCCAGGGCGACGCGGGAGGTGCCGCCGATCCGCATGTGGTTGTAGGCGCCGCCCGAGTGCTTGTCGAAGCCGTTCATCCGGTCATAGTAGTCCGGGAAGCCGCTCATGCTCACCAGGCTGTAGGGCGTGTAGAGTTCGGTGCCGTTGAGGTAGAGCTTCGAGTAGTTCCCGCTGGCGTCGTTGCCGCCCAGCAGCCCCCAGGAGAAGGTCGTGTTCATCCAGCGGTGGGCCCGCAGGAGCGTGGGCTTCGGCGGCTCGCCGAGGTGGCCCAGGTGATTGAGGCACTTCGTGATCTTGCCGAACTCGTGGCCGTTGCCCGACGTGAAGATGTCGTCGAAGTGCCACTGCTTCGAGCCGAAGTAGATTGAGCAGGGCTCGAACTTGCCGATGTTGTTGCTCCAGAACTTCGGTCCGCCGGAGGTCTCGGAGATCCCCGGATTGTACTGCGTGGGCCAGAAGGCCATCTCGAAGGGGGAGACGTTCACGGCCGCGCCGCAGGAATTGTGATAGCGGGTCATGTCCCAGAACTTGCGGACCTTGCCGGTGAGCTCAGGATAGAAGGACGGCTTGATCCACAGGCTCACCATGCCGTGGGCGTTAGCGGCGTTCCAGTCCCAGAACTTGTTGGCCGAGGTGGTCACGAAGTAGGCCGGCGCGGAGTGGCGCTCCGAGTACATCCCGTCCAGGCGGAGATCGCTGGGGACATAGGGGGTCAGCGTCGGGGGAGGGCCGCCGCCGAGCCGGAAGCTTTTCGCGAGGCGATGGTTGCCCTTCGTCGGATCGTAGGGCCCGCCGTAGGGAAGGATCGGGCCGTTCGGCAGCCGGTCGGGGTAGTTCACCACCTGCTCGTCCGCCAGGGTCCGGCTCGCGATCTCCTGCCGGTCGAAGGCGTGGTCGCAGCAGTCGCCGTCCAGCGTGTTCCCATCGTCGCACTGCTCG
>JACQFK010000097.1 GCA_016200125.1 Planctomycetota bacterium | reverse complement strand
TCGGCACAGAGCATTTCGGCCCCGCACTGGGGTCAGCTACGAGGCGTCCTCGACTTACCTCGGCGGGTCTCTCACCCGCTGGCTGGTGATGCTTTATGTCAGGTCGCGCCATCGAGGACATTTTATAACCGAATCTTTGCGCGAGCGTCAAGGACGGGCACCCGGGCGGAAATCCCGCTCCTGGTCCTTGAGGCGGCCGGGGACCCTTCGTATACTCCACCTCGCCGCCGGTCGGTCCGGAAACGCCGGAACCGGCGCGCAGGAGGGGCCGCGGCCGTTGGACCCGGCGAACCTGTGAGCTACCTGGCCGGCCTGTCGGGAGGGAGATACGTCCTGTGGTGCTACTTCATCTGGTGGGTCGTGGTGCTCCTGAGGTACTTCGACCGCAGCCCGCAGATCTGGCTGACCTCGCTGGGGCTGAGCGTGATCATCGGCGCCGCGCTCTACATCAACACGACGGCCTCGGGGAAGACGCGGCTGAAGCTGGAGCCCTGGCCGGCCTTTCGTCTCTTTCTGACCCCCTTCTGCGTCTCGAGTTTCGCGGCGCTGGTGAAGGGACGGGGCTTTGTGCTCATCTTCTCGCCGCAGTGGCGGGAGATGGCGGCCGCCGGGGCCGCCTGTGCCGTCCTCGGAGCCCTGGTGCTCCTGGCGAAGCGGCTTCGACCCCGGACTGAATCTACCCAGGAAGCCTGAATCATGCCTTTGCGACGGACGGTGCTGAGCTCGGCCGCGGCGTGGATCGTCCTGATCGCGGCGCTCCATGCCGCGCTCAATTTGGATCTGTTCCGGAAGACCGATCAGAAGGAGCGGATTTTCAAGGTCGGGTTCCTTCCGGTGACCTGACACCTCACCTGCCCCGTCAACCACTACATTCAGAAGAATCTGAAGGGGGAAGGCGGGTTTGAACCGGTGCGGTTCAACGGATGGCCGGAGCTGAAGGAGGCGTTTCTTTCGAAATACACGGACGCCACGTTCATCCTGGCCCCCCTGGCGATGAAGCTGCGGGAGGAGGGGATCGGGGTCAAGATCGTGTATCTCGGCCACCGCGACGGCACGGCGATGATGGTGCACAAGGACTCCGGCATCTTCCGGATCGAGGACCTCCGCGGCAAGAAGGTCGCCGTTCCGAACCGCTTCTCCAACCAGCGGCTCCTGCTGTTCAAGGTGCTGAGAGAACGCGGCATGAGCTTCAGCGACATCCGGCTCGTGGAGATGCCGCCCCCCGACATGCCCGCCGCCCTTCACGCCCGGGCGGTGGACGCGATCAGCTCGGGCGAACCCTTCATGGGCCAGACGGAACTCGACGGCTACGGCCGCATCCTCTACCTGACCAAGGACGTCTGGCCGGGATTCATCTCCTGCGTCCTCGCGGTGCGCGACGACGTCATCGCCCAGGACCGGGCGAAGGTCCAGGCCCTCTGCGACGGGATCGCCCAGAGCGGGATCTGGCTTGACCAGCAGATGGACAACCGGATGCAGGCGGCACAGTTCGTGAGCAAGCACTACTACAACCAGGATCCCCGGCTCCTGGAATTCGTGCTGAGCAAGCCCCCCGACCGCGTGAGGTACACGAACCTGAACGTGCGGCGGAAGGATTTCGAGGAGATCGAGCAGCTGGGCCGCGACGCGGGAATCCTGGAAGGCAAGGCCGGCTTCCTGCAGTACGCCGATCCCACCTTCGTGAAGGAAGGCGCGACGATCGAAGGCTTCCGCTACGAGGATGCGGCCTCGAAGGCGCAGGGGAGGGAGCGAGGAGTGATCCGGTGAATGGCGGCGCTGAAGGAGCAGCGGATCGCGCTCCAGGACGACCGCTGCCCGCGGACGGCAGCGCCCCCGCGGCGCCCCCCCGCCCCGCCCATCCCCGGCTCCTGAAGGTGGGACTGCCGCTCCTCGTGGCGGCGGTCTTCCTGGTCAGCTGGGACCTGAACGTCCGCCTCTCGGGCAGCGAGATCTTCCCCAAGCCCATCGACGTCCTCCGGGGCGTGGCCGAGCTCGTGTCCAAGGGGCTCCTGCTGAAATACATCGTCGCCTCGCTCTTCCGCGTCACCGTCGGCTTCACCCTGGCGGTGGTCGCCGGCATCCCGACCGGGCTCGTGCTCGGATGGTTCCAGCGCCTCTTCTTCGCGTTCAACCCGATGATCCAGATTCTCCGGCCCATTTCTCCCATCGCCTGGATCCCGGTGGCCATCCTCTGGTTCGGAGTCGATGACCGGGCCCCGATCTTCCTGATCTTCCTGGCCAGCGTGTTCCCGATCACCGTCTCCGCGATGGCCGCCGTCCAGAACATCCAGCCCGTCTACCTCCGCGCGGCCCGCAATTTCGGCCTGGGACGGATGGAGCTCTTCCGGCGCGTCATATTCCCGGCGACGCTCCCCCAAGTGCTCACCGGCATCCGCATCGCCCTGGGCGTGGCCTGGCTCGTGGTCGTGGCCGCGGAGATGATCGCCGTCAACTCAGGCCTCGGATATCTCATCATCGACGCCCGCAACGCCGGCAAACGCTACGACCTGGTCGTCGCGGGGATGATGATGATCGGGCTCATCGGCCTGGCGCTCGATCTGCTCGTGCGGCAGCTCGAGAAGTTCGACGAGGTCCGCTGGGGCTACGGCCGATGAGCGACGCCGTCGAGCTCACGGATGTCTGGATGAGCTTCCCCGGCAAGGGGAACGGGGAGCCGGTCCATGTCCTCGAGCGCATCTCGCTGGGCGTCCGGCGGGGCGAGTTCGTCTGCATCGTCGGTCCCTCGGGCTGCGGCAAGTCCACGCTGCTGAACATCGTCGCGGGCTTCATCGAGCAGACCCGCGGCCAGGTCCTGGTGGAGGGGCAGCCCGTCCGCGGCCCCGATCCCCGCCGGATCTTCGTGTTCCAGGAGAACGGCATCTTCCCCTGGCTCACCGTCACGGACAACATCCTCTTCGGGCTCCAGGGCGGCGACCCCCGGAGGGAGGAGACGCTGCGCCACTACGTGGAGATGGTGGGGCTGAAGGGCTTCGAGAAGTCGTATCCCCGCGAGCTCTCGGGCGGCATGCGCCAGCGCGTCGAGATCGCCCGCGCCCTCGCCGCCAATCCCGACCTCATCTACATGGACGAGCCCTTCGGCGCCCTCGACTTCCTCACCCGCCTGAAGATGAGGAACGACCTCATCCGCATCTGGCAGGAGGAGCGCAAGACGATCCTGTTCGTCACGCACGACATCGAGGAGGCCGTCCAGCTGGCCGACCGCGTCATCGTGATGAGCATGCGCCCCGCGACCGTCCAGGAGGTCGTGGCGGTGGACCTGCCCCGGCCGCGCGACCTCGACTCGCCCGCCTATCTGGCCGTGCGCGACCGCATCTTCGCCTGCATGGGCTTGAGCGCGAAAGTCGGCTCGGCGGAGAAGCCCTAGGTTCGCGAGGGGGGCGCGACGTCGACGAGCTCCGGCGTGAGTTTGGCCGTCTCCGTCGCCGCGGGAATCCTCATCGGGCCGGGCATCCCCGTCTTGAGCGGCCGCGGCCGCGCGATGTAGGTCCACGCATTCTCGAATTCGGCGCGCATCCAGCGAAGGAGGCCGTGCGTGAGCATGTTGAACGTCCCCCACTTCAGCGTGAATCCGGAGTAGGTCGGACGACGGCCCGCGTTCCGGTTTCCGTAGATGCCCAGCTTCAGTTTCCGCTGCGCGATGGTGATCAGCCGAGTCTGATAGAACCGGATGCCCCGGAAGGCGTAGTTCGAGTTCTTCGGATAGAACGGCGGCTGCAGCAGCCTCATGCTCCCCTTGCGCCACAGCGGGCTCGCGACGAACACGTAATAGAGCGCCGTGTCCAGGAGGAACGCCGTCACCATCGAATCGTAGTCGCCCATCAGGTGGTACTTGTCCTTGTAGATCGTCGTGAAGAGCCCCTTCATGTACTGGAGGTACTGGACGTTGTGGGTCTGGAGCTCCTCCTCGAACTTCACCGGATCGGGCTTCATCGTCCAGCGCTTGATCAGCTCCAGCGACCAGGAGACGGAGAACGCGATCTGGTCGATGCCGGGGCTGTAGAAGGGATCCAGGAACCCCGCGGCGTCGCCCACCAGGGACCAGCCTTTCCCCACGACGCGATCCATCAGGTAGGGGAGATGGTTGTAGGTCCAGAGGTCCCCCTCGATGGGACGGGTGCCCTTGACCAGCTCGCGGGTCAGCGGATTCCCCTGGAGGAACCAGTTCAGCTTCTCCTCCGCCGTCGATCCCTCCGGCTGCACGAGGCGGGTATCCCACACGGCGCCGATGCTCGTCTCCCCCCCGTGAAGCGGGATGAACCAGATCCAGTATCCGTAGCCGTTGAAGTGGTTGGTGGCGAGCCGGCGCGAGGAGATGCTGTATCCGCCGAAGCGGCTGTCCGGATCCCCGCTGATTTCGTGGCTGTCGAGATCCTTGATGCCCCGATAGCGGGCCCACGCGGCGCTGGTCGGATGCTCCTCGAGCGGATGCAGCCATCCGCGGCGCCGCGCGACGATGGCGGAGCGTCCGCTGGCGTCGATGAGCCAGCCGGCGCGCACCTCGACCGTCTTGCCGTCCCGTTCCACGCGGACGGAGCTCTCGTCGGCCCCGCGCTCCTCGGGCAGCGTCACTTCGAGGATCTTCGCCGGGCGCCAGAGCTCCGCGCCCTCCTCCACGGCGACCCTGAGCACGTGCTCGTCGAGCTTCGCCCGGTCGACCTGGTAGCCCGGAATCCGCGGGATCTGGTTGGGACCCGCTTCGCTCGCCTCCTGCAGCGTCGTCGCGGACCCGTTGTGGAACCAGTAGCGCAGCCCGTGCTTCGAGAGCTGCTCCCGCGACAGATGGTCGTAGAGCCGGAGGATGCGCGTGAGGAAGTACGTCGAGGACTCCACGGTCGACTCGCCGACCTTCCAGTCGAAGGCGGTCTTCCGCTCGATGATCAGCACGCGGAGTCCCGGCTGGCGGCGGCGCAGCAGCAGCGCGGCGGACGCGCCCGCGAGCGCCCCGCCCAGGATCACCACGTCGTACCGGAGGGTTTCCGCGTCGCCCATGAGTCCGGACATTCTACGGGGCGGGAGCGTCCGGCGCAAACGCCACTTTCATGCCGTTCGAGACAAATCCCGCCGGATGGGATACAGTAAATTCCGATGACTTTTCCGGACCCCGTGCCGGAGGCGCCCCTGAAAGGGTTCTTCCTCCGGGTCGAACAGGTGGCGACGGCGTCGTTCCTCACCATCCCCTACGTCGGCGGCCACATCGCCCAGTTCTTCAACGAGGTCGTAATCCCCTACTGCACCCCCGGCCGGGACCGCATGATGCGGCGCCTGTTCCGCACCTTCCGCGGGCTGGAAGGGGG
>JACQFK010000075.1 GCA_016200125.1 Planctomycetota bacterium | reverse complement strand
CACTGGCCGTTCGCGCACTGGTTGTCGACCAGGAACTGCGCGCACTGGAAGATTCGCTTCTGGTAGGCCGCCCGGTCGAGCTCTTCGAGGACCATGGCCTGGAGCGCCGTGCGGTAGGTGGTCGTCAGGTCCTCGTCGACCATGGCCTTCACGTGCTCGTCGAGGAAGGGATCGCCTTTCTTCACGCCCGCGTGGATCATGGCGAGCAGGACCAGCTCGTGCGTCCTCTCCTGGCCGTTGCCCCGCTTCGACAGCTTGGCGCGCAGGTACTCGACGCCCCGCTTGAGGGCGGCGTCGACCTTCGCGTCGTCGATCTTGACGGGTCTTCCCTGCTGAGCGAGGAGCGCCAGGAGGAGGATCGTCTTCATGCCCGTTGGACGGCGCTCAGGCTGCCCTTGGTGCAAATCCCGCCTACTTCTCCCCGGACGTCGTGAATTCCACGGCCGAAACCTTCCCCTCGGGGCCGAAGCAGACGATGAGCTGCTTGGCATAGATGTTGAAGCCGCCGAGGAACTTCCGGCTCGTCTGATGATAGCGATAGGCGATCCCCTCGTCCCCCTTCCCCGCGATGAACGGATAGGCGCACTTCCCCTTCGGCGGGCCGAAAAGGGCGACGACCTGGTCGCGCGTCGTCTCGCCCTTCCGGACCTCCGGGACCTTTGAATCGTCGAACTCCGTGTGATCGGATTCGTAGGAGCTCGCGAAATCGTAAGCGACCAGGCGATCCTCGAGGAAGAAGTACGTCATCGCCCTTGCGGGGATCACGCTGGCGCCGTGACCGCCCGCGAACGACCCTCCCGTGGCGTGGGAGTAGGAGATCGCCTTCAGCGTGTGGTCGTTCTTCAGGACCGTTCCTTCGCGCGACGGGGCGCCGAAGCGCTCCTGGACCTCCTGCCGGGTCGTCTGATTCAGGACCAGGGACTCGTAGGACGGCGGCTCGAAGCGGGCGCCTACCGTGCAGCCGGCGGCGGCGGTCGCGGCGAGGCTCGCGAGAACGATGAGCGCACGGTTCATGGCTTGTCTCCTTTCAGTTCGATCTTCAGGGGCCTCGGGGTCCGCTGGTTCGCTTCGCGGGCCTCGAGCGTCAGGGTGACGGGTTCCGAGAACCAGGCTGGATCGGCCGGCACTTCAAGCCGCCGGGCGACGGGCGGTCCCGCAGCCACCTTGCCCACTCGATAGATCCAGTTCTCGGACGGCGCCTTGGAGGTGTGGAACGACAGGGCGAAGCGGTACAGCGGATCGGGTCCGGGGTTCGAGAGCCGGACCTCGACCGCCAGGATGCCGCTCTTCGCGTCAAAGGAGGCCGAGGCTTCCATCGCGGGGGACGGCGCGTCCTTCACGTCGGCGACGGACCAATCCGCCCCCTGGACGGAGGCGAGGAAGGCTTCGGGAGCCGAGGGCTGAAAAGAGGTCGCCCGCTTCCCGGCGCGGAGCTGGACCTCGAAGGCCCCGTCGCGCAGAGGCCGGCGACAGGTTCCGAAGGTCCGCAGCTCCGCATCCTGCTTGAGCGTCGACGTGTCGCGACCCAGGGGGATGGGGCTTCCGTTCTGGACCAGCGCGAGTTCCACTTCAGCCTCCGCCCGGACGTCGACCGTGTCCTTCACGATCCTTCCCGGGCCGTCGGCGTACTTGTGCGAGTGGATTTTCTGTTCCGAGGGATGTTCATGGTTCCTGAGCATGGCCAGATCCCCGGAGAGCGGCAGGATCAGGCAGGATTCGATCATGAGGCAGGGCAGTCCGACGGTGAAGGCGACCAGGTAGGTGTCCGCAGTGACCCCGTCGCAAGTCTTGAGGACCACGACCTCGCGGGTCTCCTTCAGCTCCCATTCCTGGACTTCCTTCCGAGTGGCCGAGGCGAGGATGACGGGCCGCTCCTTCACGTCGCTCGAGAACCGGTACTTCAGCTCCTCGCTGTCGGCGACCGGCGACGCCGAGACCTGGCGGACCCGGGTCTCGCCGACCGGCACGTCGCTGATCACCTTGTCGTGATGATGGCCCGCGGCGTGATAGAGCGCGATGCAGCCGGCCTGCGACAGCGCCGCCAGGATCGCCGGCGCCACGATGAGAACTCTGAAGCTCCGGGTTTTGGGCATCTCCCGATCCTCCCCGATGCCCACTTGGGCATCCATTTGCGCAGCGGAAGGCCTCCAGGGCCTGTTCCTTTGCGCTGGGAAGGGGAGAGCAACCGGCTTGCCAAACCGCCCGGGCTGTGGAGCCTACACGTCGCAGACCCGGACCGCGTGGCGCAGCGCCTTGACGCGGTCGGGCCAGGTCGGGATGAACTCCTGGGCCATGAAGCCCTGGAAGCCCGTTTCGAGGATCGCCCGGACGATCGCCGGATAGTGAAGCTCCTGCGTCTCGTCGAGCTCGCCGCGGCCCGGCACGCCGGCGGTGTGATAGTGGGCCGTGACGTCCTTGTACTGGCGGATGTGGCGGATCACGTCGCCGTCCATGATCTGGACGTGGTAGATGTCGAAGAGCAGCTTCATGCGGGGCGAGCCGACGGCCTTGATCAGGTCCACGCAGTGCTGGACGTGGTCGCCGAAGTAGCCGGGATGGCCCTTCATGGGATGCGAGGTGTCGCGCGAGTTG
>JACQFK010000074.1 GCA_016200125.1 Planctomycetota bacterium | reverse complement strand
TTGTCCCCCTGGGTGAAGCCGCCGCCGTGGAACCAGATCACCACCGGGGACGGTTTGTCCGACTTCGCCTGCCAGAAGTCGAGCACGTTGCGCTCGTGTTTCGTGTCGTACTTCTCGTCCGCTTTGCTCGGCGGCGGCGCCGGGCTTCCGGCCGTCGTGGACAGCAACGCTAGGATGAGGGCTCTGATCATCGGTCCGTCCTCCCCGCGTTGGGACCGATACGGCGGGAAATGGGTTCGCCGGAATCAGTCGCGACGGGCCGGCTCGAGCGGCGTTTCGCCGAACCAGCGGTCGAACAGGCTGAGGCGGCCGCTGCCGCGGCAGGCGTGGCAGGATCTCATCGTGAATTCAACCCGGTCGCCAGTCGGGGTCCCGACGATGGCGAATTTCGGGGCCCCTCCGCAGGGGCAGTCGAAGAGGGGCAGGGCGTAAAAGGCCGCCACCGCCAGGAGCAGGAGCACCGTGAGGGCTTTCTCCCGGTCCGAACTGGAGCGGCGGGGGTAGAGGGATCTCCAGAGCGAGTCCAGCATCGAGGGTCTGACGCCCGGTCGCCGGACTTGCTACGGGAAAACGGCGGATCAGCCCGTCTTCCGCACGCCGTCGCGCTGGAGGCGCGCGTCGTTGAGGCCGGTCCAGAAGGCCTGGACGCCGTCGAGCATCTCGCGGCCCGACCGGATGAACTTGTCCTCGTCCACCTCGGTGGAGAAGAAATCCTCCTCGAGCTCGGTCCAGGTGTGCGCCGCGTGCTGGTCCTCGACGCGGTCGTGCCAGGTGAAGAACGCGATGGGCATCTTCGACTTCTCGCGCTTCTTGTAGGCCTCGAGGCCCTGGACCAGCTCCTTCCAGAATCCGGCGGCCGCCCAGTTCTCGACGGCGAAGCTCGCGCCCAGGCCGACGTGGGGATCGTCCGAGCCGTAGAGCCGCGAGAGCTCGTCGCAGAAGAAGAGCGTGCTCGGGCTGCCGTGGCGCCGCTTGCCGACGTCCTCGTAGGCGAGTCCGACGTGGGAGATCATCCGCAGGAGCCACTCGAAATGCGCGGCGGGGAAGCGGAACATCCCGCCGTCGACCGTGCCTTCCGTGCCGACCAGCTCGGCGTCGACGTCCTTCGCCGCGGCCGTCTTGGCGCCGGGCTTGCGGAAGACCACGCCGAGCTCGTTCATCAGGATCTCCTTCGAGGCGTGCATGGCCTCGAGGGTCGGCGCGTTGATGACCTTCTTGAGCTGCGCCTCGATGAAGAGGTTCGAGAAGACCGAGAACTGGACGAGGAAGTGGCGCAGGTCCTCGCGGTCGAAGCGCCCCTCCTTGAACCAGCGGGTGTAGCGGTTGTTGGCGATGACGTCGTGGGTGAGGAGCTCCTTCTCGATCCGGTCCAGGAGCCGTTCGTAGGCCTGGACCCGCGCGCGGGGGATCCCGCCCTGCTTGAGGAGGGCCTTCGTTTCGTCCGACAGTCCCCGGTTGGGCATCGGTCACCTTCCAGTATGGGCAAGGCCGCGGAATTCCCCCGCCCCTGTGATCATTATAGCGGCCTCTTCCTCCAAGAGACACCGGTCGCATTGCTTGACGTCGATTCGCCGCGCTCGAATAATCGAGGCATGGCCAAGAAGCTGCTGATCCTGGTTCTCCTGGCGGGCTGCTCCGACCCCGAGCCGCGGCCGGCCAAGGCCCCTCTGTCGCCCCTCGATCGCGAACTCCAGGAGGTGCGCGACACCCTGTACCGGGCGCGGACCGTCCGGGTCCGCTTTCGGGGCGAATGGCCCTGGGCGGTCGCCCGCATGCCCCGGGAGGTCACGGGCACGGTGCTCCTGGGGACGGGCGAGAAGGCCAAGGTCTCGCTGGCGATCTCCTTCGCTCCGGGCAGCGCCGTGACCTACGAGGCGGTCTGCGACGGCACCCGGCTCTGGCGGAGCCCCAACGTCGAGGCGGAGAACTTCAATCCCGGACCCACCGGGCTGCGCCGCCTGCTCCTGCAGGCCCTCGCCTGGCACGGCGTCGGCTGGTCCTTCCCGCACGGGACCCGTCCCAAGACGATCGGGCAGGGCTACGTCGTCTGCGACCTGATCCCCCAGGAGCGCGACTGGAACCCCTCCCGCGTCGAGCGGGGGGACATCAACTCGAGAGTGATCAACCACCTGTGTCCGGACATCGACTACCGGGTCCGCCTGTCCTTCGACCCCTCGACGAATCATCTCCGCAAGCGGGAGATGATCGGAGACAAGGGGGCCGTGTGGTATGTCGAGACCTACCTCGAGGTGGAGCGGAACGCGGCGATCCCCGACGACGAATTCAGGATTCCCGGGCAGTGACCCGGGCCTTCGCCCTTGTGCTCCTGATGGCCTCCGGCTGCGCGACCCCCGATTCCTCCCGCGATCGGCAGCAGATCCTCGACGTGCTCCACGCGCAGGCGGAGGCCTGGAACCGGGGCGACCTCGAGGCGTTTCTCGCCGGTTATCGTCGGTCGGAGCAGACGGTCTTCGCGGGCGGCGACCAGGTCCACCGCGGCTTCGACGCCATGGCGAAGCGCTACCGCGAGACCTACTCGACCCGGGAGAAGATGGGCCGCCTGACGTTCTCCGGTCTCGCGTTCGATCAGCTGGAGGCGGATCGAGCCGTGCTGACCGGCTCCTGGGAACTGGAGATCGCCGGGACGGAGAAGCGCCCCGGGGGCGTGTTCACGCTGATCTGGCGCCGCTTCGACGAGGGCTGGAAGATCGTCCACGATCACACGTCCAGCCGAAGCTGAGAATCAAGAAGGGAGAATTCAGAATAGAGGGAAGAAGCCAAGACGGCTTCTCTCCGGCTCGGCATTCCGATTCTTGATCCTCTATTCAGTCTTCTATTTTTCGTCGAAGTACTTCAGCCCCGAGCCGTAGTGCAGCATGTTGTAGGGCGGCACCACGTCGATGGGGCGCCGCGTCCCGACCAGCTCGACGGCGATGCCGTACATCCAGGGATAGGCGTCCAGGCGGATCTCGCGGTGGAGGTACTCCATCTTGTTGCCCCAGGCCAGGCCCAGCCCCACGACGTCGAAGCGCGTGATCGCCTTGCGGGCGCGGTCGATTGCGACGTAGCCCAGCACGCGCAGCTCGCTGCCGCGGGTGTTCTTCTCCTGCTTCGACGCGTCGACGAGCTCCTTGCCGAGCTTCGCCGCGCCGTTCAGCCGCATCGAGATCGATTCGGCCGTGACGTCCTCGACCGTGAGCGTCAGGCGGGTCTCGAGGGCCAGGAGGGCGTTGACGCTGCCCTCCATGTAGTCGATCCCGATCGTGCAGAAGAAGCGTTTCTGGATCGGGAGGGCCACGTCGGCGCGGTCGCCCTTCTTCGGGTCGGCCGGCACGAGCGACTTCCATTCCGCCTCGGTCAGCCAGAGCATGTCGCTCTGGGTCTCCGCGGGCCAGCGGTCGGGATTGTCGCGGTAGTACCACTCCTTGGAGCGGTCGATGCGGCCCTTGTCGTCGGCCTTCATGTAGGTGCAGTGGCCTTTGAGGATGAGCCCGTCGGCCGGCGGCTGGGGAAGCGGGCGCCGGGGCGGCGCCACGTTCGCGGGCAGCTCGATCTTCGGCTTGCGCTCCTCCTCCGGAAGCGCCTGGAACTCCTCGAGGGCCTTCGAGAGCTCCTTCTCGCGCATGCGGAGCGCGTCGCCGTGGCCGAGCAGCTTGCCGCCCGCGGTGGCGACGGCCATGTGATTGCCGCCCGCCTTGATCTTGCCGCAGAATTCGACTTCGTCGCCCGCGCCGCGGAAGTAGGTGTCGAGCGCGACGGGGATGAAATGGTCCATTACGTAGCGGGGGTCGACCTGCGACCCGGTGCACCACCGGGCCCGGTTCGACGTGCAGGCCCCTCAGGTCCGCGCGAGCGGGCTTCCGTCGGCGGCGGTGAAGACGAGGACGGGCTTTCCTTCGGCGGCCGCCTTCTCCCGGGCGCCGCGGATGCTGGTCATCCACTCGATCTCGCGCCAGGGGCTTTCGCCGGGCTGGGGGCGGATCGCGTCGTGGAGGCGGGCGAAGTCTTCGGGGGCGATTTCCGGAACGGCCGGCCGGGCCTGCAGCAGGCCGGTCAGGATGAGGACGCCGGTCAAGATTCTCATGTCTAGTAATTGATGAAACAGGGGGAATTGTGACAGCTGCCGCGGAATCGGAAACAGGCCCGGCGACGTTTCCCGGGGGGACGCGAACGACCTGCGGATCCCGGCGCTTCCCGGGTTGCTGCCGACGGGCCTGTAACTCCGCGGGCGGCTTTCTTCTATGCGGCGTGGATGACGACGATCCTCCCCCTCCTCGCGGCCCTCCTCCTGGGATGGAAGCTTCCCGGCGAGCTGATCCGGGACCTCTCGGACGATTCGATCGAGATCCGCGAGCGGGCTTCCGCGGAACTCTACCGGCAGGGGGAGGAACTGCGCCCCCTCCTCGTCGAATCGCGCGACCTGGCGACCGACCTTGAAGTCCGCGCCCGGCTTGACCGGATCCTCCGCCGGCTCGAGGCCGACGAGCGCATCCGCGGCTTCGGCGGCGCGAATCGCGTCGGAGGCTTCGCCGCGTCGCTCCGCAGCGACCGCTTTTTCGGCGTGGGTCCCTTCCGGCTCTCGGTCGACGTCATGAACGTCGACTCGCGGGATCTGGAATTCCCGGGAGTCGGGACCTGGGACCTTGCGCTTCCGGACCAGGAGCTGCGCTGCCGGGGGGCGGAGGCGCGGCTCTCCGTGAAGCGCTTTGCCGGCGCGCCCGGCCTGCGGCGGACCACCTGGCGTACAGGGGTGGAGGAAGTCGCCCTCCCCGCCTTCCTGCGCCCGGGCGAATGCGCCCGGATCGAATACGTCCTCGAGCCCCGCGCCCTGCCGGCCGGCGACTATCAGGCCGCGGTCGAGATCTTCGGCGCCGAGGAAGACCTCCGGACCAACAGCGTCACCCTCATGATCCGCAAATAGGGTATCATTAGCGCACACGTGACCGAACCGGCCAATCCCCCCGAGCGCATTCCCGCGCCGGTCCTGTATGCCGTCTTCACCCTCTCGGGGTTCGCCGCCATCCTCTACCAGCTGGTGTGGCAGCGCTCCCTCTTCCGCCTCCTGGGGACCAGCAGCGAGTCCGTCACGATGGTCGTCACCGCGTTCATGCTCGGGCTCGGACTCGGAAGCCTCGCGGGCGGCGCCCTGTCGGTCCGCTCCCGCTGGCCTCTGCCGGTCCTCTTCGGCCTGGTGGAGATCGGCATCGGCGCCTTCGGCCTCGTCTCGATGCCCCTCTTCACCTGGATCGCCTCTTTCACCGCGGGCGCCCGCGGGCTCAGCATCGGCCTGATCGCCTTCGTCGCCGTCCTCGTCCCCACCCTTTTCATGGGCGGCACGCTGCCCATCCTGGTCGCCTACCTCGTCCGCCTCTCGGGGAACGTCGGGAAGTCGGTCGGATTTCTTTACTTCATCAACACGCTGGGTTCGGCCGTCGGATCCCTGGCCGCCGCCTTCTGGATCCTGGGACGGATGGGGCAGAACGGCACCGTCCTCCTCGCGGCGATCCTGAATCTCACGATCGGCAGCAGCATCCTGGTCTCCCGGTCCCTCCTCCGCGGGAGACTCGCGTGATCCCGGCCCTCCTGCTCGCGTTCCTTTCGGGGGCCATCGCGCTGTCCTACGAGATCCTCTGGTATCGCGCCTTCTCGTTCACGTCGGGCAGCCGTGCCGACACCTTCGCCCTGATGCTCGGCTGCTACCTCGTGGGCATCGCCGCCGGCTCGCTCGGCGTGCGCCGCTACTGCCGCGAGGTCGACGCGCGCGGACGGGAGGAGCTGCTGGGCAGCCTCTTCCTCCTCACCCTGACGGCCAATACGGCCGGGTTTTTCGTCGTGCCCGGGCTGGCCTGGGTCGTCACCCACGGACTGCGCTGGGAGCATGCGCTCATCCCCGTCGGCGGCGCCGCCGCGGGCCTGGGCGCCATTTTCCCCCTGGTGAGCCACGCCTGGATCCGGCCCGACGAGCAGGCGGGCCGCCGCGTCTCCTACATCTACCTCGCCAACATCCTGGGCTCCGCCAGCGGCAGCCTGCTCACCGGCTTCGTCCTCATGGACCACCTGACGATCGCGTCCATCCATGTGCTCCTCTTCTTCCTGGGGCTGGGGATGGCCGCCCTGCTGGTCGCGCTGGGCTCCCGGACCCGCCGCGCCGCCGCGGGGGCGGCGATCGTCGTCCTCGGGGCGCTGAACGCGCTCCTCGGCGCCCGGCCTTTCGACCTGATTTACGAGAAGCTCCAGGACAAGCTGACCTACCATCCCGACCGCCGCTTCGCCCACGTGGTGGAGACGAAGAGCGGAGTGGTCACGGTCAACCAGAACGCCCAGATCTTCGGCGGCGGGATCTACGACGGCGCGTTCAACACGTCGCTCACCGAGGACAAGAACACGATCATCCGCTGCTACGCGCTGGCGGAGCTCCACCGCGCGCCGAAGGAGGTCCTGATGATCGGCCTGAGCTCCGGGTCCTGGGGGACCGTGATCGCCAACAATCCCGCCGTCGAGCGCTTCACCATCATCGAGATCAACCACGGCTACCTGCAGCTCATCCCCAAGTACCCCGCGGTGGCGGGCCTGCTGACGAATCCCAAGGTGCGGATCGAGATCGACGACGGCCGCCGCTGGATGGTCCGCAACGCGGACCGGAAGTTCGACATGATCGTCGCCAACGCGACCTTCCACTGGAGGTCGAACGCGACCAACCTGCTGTCGAAGGAGTTCCTCGAACTGATCCGCACGCGGCTCAATCCGGGCGGCTTCTACTTCTACAACACGACCGAGTCCGTGCGGATCGTCCGGACCGGCTGCACGGTGTTCCCCCACTCGCTGAAGATCGGGAGCTTCCTCGCCGTCGGCGATTCACCGCTGGAGCTCGATCTCGACCGGCTCCGCGAGACGCTCTTCGCCTATCCGCGCGAGGGCGGCGTCGTGCTGGATCGCCGGAAGCCCGACGAAGCCGCGCAGATGGAGCGGGTCCTGAAAGGCCTGCGGAGGATGATCCGGACCCGCGCGCAGCTGACGTCCGGGCCGGCCGTGCCGCTGGTCACCGACGACAACATGGGCACGGAATGGGAGAGGGACTACGAGTCGTACCACTGAGGAGCTATAATCCTTGGGGTCGGCAGTCGTCCTTGTAAGGAATCCTCCATGCCCGAGGCGGTCCCGGGCCCCGCTCCCCGGGCCTTCTATTCCGAAGCAGCCCCCCTCTGCGCGGCCTGGCTCGGGCTCAGCGGGCTCCATCTGCTCCTGTCGCGGCTGCTTCCGGGCACCGAGCTCCGGGAGCCCTCGACGCCTTCCTGGATCCACCTGGGCCTGGTCTCGACCGAGCTTTGCGGGGCGGCGCTGATTCTGGCGCTGGGCTGGGGCCTGGGGGCGCTCGCGCGGCGCCTGCGCCTCGCCCGGACCGCCCGCGTCCTCCCTTTCGTGCTCGCGGCCGGACTCGTCTTCGGCGTCGCCGCCAGCTGGTTTTCGTTCTACAACCTCGGCCAGTTCGCCGACCTCCGCGGCATGGAGTTCGCCTGGGTGAACGGGTCGCTGTTCCTCGCCTACGTCCATGCCACCCACCCCGAGGCGCTGTTTCTCCTTCCCTTCGGCGCGCTCGCCGTCTCGTCGGCTGCCGTGTGGTACTTGCCCCGGCTGCTCCGCCGCGTGCCCCCGCCCCGGCTGGAGCGCGGCGTTCGAATCGTCCTCGGGCTCGCGGCCTTCTGCGTCCTCTGCATGACAGCGGTCGAGCTGTTCCGAGGCTTCGACGACGAAGGGACGAAGGACTACGTGACGGGCGTGGTCCACCCCTGGGGCCGAATGTACGAGGTCCGGCGCGAGGCCGTGACCGGGCCGCTCACCCACGCGATGTGCGGCGTCTTCAATGCGCTCGCCCCGGGGGCGTCGCTGCCGGAAGTCCGGCGGGAATCCTCCCAGGTCCTCCGCCGTCCGCAGGTCCGCCTGGAGGACTACGCCGCCTCGGTGGACCGCGCGTCGTTCCGTCCCCGGAACGTCGTGCTGGTGCTCGTGGACTCCCTGAGGCCCGACCACCTGGAGAAGGGCGGCGCGGCGCGGTCCGTGATGCCGAACGTGGACGATCTGGTCCGCGGCGGCCGCTTCTTCGCAGACGCCCGGACGGAGGCCAGCCACACGGATTACGCGGCGATCTGCCCGCTCAGCGCCCAGTATCCCCTGCGCTCGGCGGAGGTCCATCGCTACCCGGAGAATCCCCCTTATCCCCGCGTGCTGATCTACGACGTCCTCAAGGCGCTGGGATACCGCACGGCCCTCGTCTCCTCCCAGGACGAGCACTGGGGCCGGATGATGAACTACCTGAAGACCGGCGGGCTGGACCTGCTCGACCATCCCTACCGAGCCGAGTCCCGCAACATGCTCTGGAACTTCAGGTTGGACGACGCGACCGTGGACCGGGCGATCCAGTGGCTGGGCGAGGAGAGCGCGAAGCCCTTCTTCCTGTACCTGAACCTGCAGAACGCCCACTTCCCCTACGTCGTGCCGGAAGGCTGGCCCCGGAAGTACGGGAAGAAGCCCGACTTCCGCATGGTGATGGGGATGTATCCCCACGACCGCGTGGGCGACGTGCGGAACCTCTATGCCGACGCGCTGGACTTCGTGGACGCCCAGATCGGAAAGGTCGTCGGCTTTCTGAAGGAGAGGAAGCTCTGGGAGGAGACGATCTTCATCGTGATCGCCGACCACGGGGAGGCCTTCCGGGAGCACCAGTTCGGCGGCCATGGCGGCAAGATCTTCGAGGAGGTGATGAAGGTCCCGATCATCTTCCGCGGCCCCGGCGTGGAGCCGGGCGTCGACGCCCGGCCCGCGGAGCTGATCGACGTCCCCGTCAGCCTCTGCCGGCTCCTCGGAATCCCCTCCCATCCCTCCTTCCAGGGGACGGACCTCTTCGCGGCCGATCCTCCGAAGGAGCGCTCGCGCTTCATGGTCTGCCACACGCCGCTGGCGACGCAGCTCGGCGTCGAGCGGGGGGGCTGGAAGCTGATCTACGACGAGCCGCTCAAGCTGCCCGCCCTCTACGACCTGCGGCGCGACCCGGGCGAGACGACCGACGTGTCGGCCGCCCGGCCCGCGATCCAGCGGGAGCTGATGCGGCAGCTGACCGAGTGGCGCTCCCTGCAGCTGCGCTACTACGTGGACCCCGAGCGCCTGTCGAAAGAGTACCCGCCCGTCCTCCTCGAATCCCGGCGGTAGAGAGCCACCCCTTCGGATGGCCACAGAGGCACGAAGACAGAGAAGAACGACTCTGTATCCTTCCCCCTCCCCCCCGGGGGGAAGGGGGGGACCTCCCCACCTTTTCGTTCTGCTCCGTGACTCTGTGCCTTTGTGGCCATTCCTCTGGAGGGGCTCGGGTTATGCTGTCGGTCCCCGGGGCCTTCGTGTTATA
This sequence comes from Planctomycetota bacterium, assembly GCA_016200125.1. Next base: position 9,571 of record JACQFK010000074.1, on the reverse strand, counting down.
CTTCAAGCCTTCCCATGGCCGATCCTGACAACAAACCCGGGGGCGAGTCTGCAGACGAGGCGGTGCTCCAGCAGGTGGAGCCCATCGTCCTGAAGAACCGCATGGCGGTGCTCACGCCCGACCCCATCGCCGAGGGCGCCTTCGGCCAGGTCTACGTGGGTAAAATATTGAATCCCATGGGGCTTCTCGCCGAGCGCATCGTCTGGGGCGAGGAGAGCCCGCGCTGGCTCGGCCTGGACGACATCCCCTTCCAGGAGCCCGACAAGGAAGAGGGGAAGGCCGGCCTGCCCACCCCGGTCATGGACGCGCTCCATCGCGCCCGGATCTACCAGGCGGCCGACCGGCTGTGGAACGAGTACCTGGAGCGGCGCAAGCAGGACCGCGAGAAGGCCGCCGAGGAGTACCGCGACCTCCTCAACCTCATCGATCCGCTCCTGCACGAGGACCGCATCATCGCGGTCAAGGTCCTCCGCCCGCCCGTCGAGAACGACCCGGAGCTGGACCAGAAGATCGTCGCCGACTCGATCCGCCGCTTCATCAAGGAGAACGACATCCTCCGCACGCTCCGGCATCCGGGGATCGTGCGCCGCTTCGGCCTCGTCAAGGACGAGAAGATGGGCTGGTGCATCCTCCTGGAGTACATCGAGGGGGAGACGCTCGACGTCCACCTGCGCCGCTTCGCCGACAACCGGCTCCCGCTGCCCCGCGCCGCCCAGGTGGTCCGGGAGATCGCCGACGCCCTCCAGTACATCCACGGACAGGGGGTGGTCCACCGCGACCTCAAGCCCCAGAACGTCATGATCCGCAAGGACGACGGCCGCGCGGTGATCATGGACTTCGGGATCGGGAAGTGGACGGACGAGTCGAACACGCAGCAGCTCACGATGTCGGGCATGCGGGTCGGCACGCCGCGCTACATGTCCCCCGAGCAGGCGAAGGCCGACTGCCCCGTGGGCCCCTCGGCGGACGTCTACTCGCTGTCGACGATCCTCTACGAGATGGTCGCGGGCCATTCGGCCTACGAGAACTTCGACTACGCCGCGATCTTCACCTGGCTGGGCGACTTCTCGAGGCGCCACCCGACGGGGGTGCGGGACCACGTCCCGTCCATCTCGTCCGAGTTCGAGGCGCTGATCGAGGTGGGCCGCGAGAAGGACCCGGACAAGCGCTGGACGATCGAGGAGTTCCGCGGGCGGCTCGACTCGATGATCGCCCGCCTGGCCTTCGAGGGCCCGCCGCCCGCCGCGCCGCAGAACAAGACGGAGATCCTCGCCGCCCTGCGCCAGACCCGGATGCGCAAGAAGGAGCTCGCCTGGGAGGAGTTCCTCCTGGGCATGCGGCTCCACCTCGCCGACCTCCACACCCGCATCCAGGAGGCCTGGGCGCTCCTGGAGAAGAAGGCCTACCTCGAGGCGCAGAAGTCGGTCGAAGGGCTGCGCAAGGAGGTGGCCTCCCTTCCGCCTGCCCGCGACGCGATCAAGGCGGAGTTCGACAACCTCGAGCGGGCCTACGTCCGCGCCACCGCGCGGCACGAGATCGAGGCGCTGCTCGCGCTCGCCGAGCAGCACGCCGCCGCCCAGCGCTACCCCGACGCGGGCGCCGCGCTCGACTCCGCGTCGCGCCGTCTCGACCATCTTCCGAAGGACGCCTACGCGGACGTCCACCAGCGCTTCAAGAACCTGTCCGAGCCCTACGAGGCCCAGCACCGCGCCTTCGTGGACCTCTTCAACGCGCTCCGGAAGTCCTTCGTGGAGAAGATCCAGGAGCGCTACAAGGAGCAGCACGAACGCTACGGAGAGGGGAAGGTCATCGAGCCGGCGAGGATCACGGAGCTGCTCCAGCAGGTCGACACCGCCATGCGCAACCTGAAGACGATCGAGCGGGACAAGGTCGGCCCCGCGCCCTACGACGCCACCCAGAAGGACCTCTGGGAGCTCAAGGTCGCGCTCGACGACCTCCTGCGCCGGGCGGCGAGCCCGGCCTGAGCCGATTCTTCGGATTCTGGATTCCTGCTTCCGGATTCCGTACAGTAGGTAGCCCATGCCCCCGCTCTCCGCGTTTCCGAAGGGCTTCTTCGACGACATCGTCGCCCGGAAGATGACGGTCTTCCAGTGGATCGACCACGCCGGGAGCCTGGAGCTCGACGGCGCCGAGCTCTACCCCAAGTTCCTCGATTCCTTCGACTCGGCCTACCTGAAGAAGGTCCGGGCCGCCGCCGCGGCACGCGGCCTGGAACTGCCGATGTTCTGCAACTCGCCGGATTTCACCCAGCCCGATCCCGCCGACCGGAAGAAGGAGGTCGAGCGGACCCGCGACATGTTCCGCGTCACCGCCGAGCTGGGCGGCAAGTACTGCCGCGTCCTTTCCGGCCAGAACCGCCCCGGGCTGGTCGAGGCCGAGGCGCTGAAGTTGGTCATCGACTGCCTCTGGCAGCTGGAGCCCCACGCGAAGGCGGCCGGCGTCGTGATGTGCATGGAGAACCACTACAAGGACGGCCTCTGGCAGTATCCCGAGTTCGCCCAGAGCCACCGCCGCTACCTGGCGATCCTCGACGCCGTGGACTCGCCCTGGCTCAAGGCGCAGTACGACCCCTCCAACGCGATCGTCGCGGGCGAGGACGCCTACGAGCTCCTCGACCGCGTCCTCCCGCGCATCGCCACCATGCAGGCCTCCGACCGCTACCTCGAAGGCGGCACGATCGAGGAGCTCAAGCGCATGGCGCGCGACCCCCAGCACGGCTACGCGAAGTTCGTGAAGCACGGCGTGATCGGGAAGGGCTTGAACGACTACGACCGCATCTTCGGCACGCTCGCCCGGGCCGGCTACTCCGGCTGGGTGAGCATCGAGGACGGCGAGGGCCCGACGGTCGAGATCGGCCTCGACAACCTGCGCCAGAGCGCGAAGTTCCTGCGCGACAAGTTCGTGAAGCACTTCGGCGGTGGCGGCGATGAGTAAGCAGCTCGAGGGAAAGGTTGCGGTCGTCACGGGAAGCTGCATCGGGCTGGGCGCGGCGATTGCGGCCGCGCTGGCCGCCGAGGGCGCCCGCGTCGTCGTCACCGGGATTCCCCTGGAGAAGGGCCGGGCCCTTGCCGACAAGCTGGGAAACGGCTCCTTCTTCGTGGAGGCCGATCTCCGCGACGTGAAGGCGACGAAGAACCTCATGGCCGTCGCGCTGCAGAAGTGCGGCGGCATCGACATCCTGGTGAACAACGCCGCGATCAGCGAGCGGGCCTCGCTCGAGGACTTCACGCCCGAGCAGTTCGACGCGGTGATGCACATCAACTTGCGGTCGGGCCTGCTGCTCGCGCAGGCCGCGCTGCCCTCGCTCAAGCATCGTGGCGGCGTCATCCTGAACATCGCCAGCGTCAACGCCTACGTCGGCTGGCAGAACCTGCTGATCTACTCCGCAAGTAAGGCGGCCATCGTAACGGCCTCCCGGAACATGGCCAATGCCCTCAAGTACTCCCGCGTCCGGGTCCACTGCGTGAATCCCGGCTGGATCGATACCGAGGGCGAGCGGGCGATGATGACGAAGCTGGGTCACGGGGACGACTTCATCGAGCAGGAGGGGAAGAACTGGCCGATCGGGCGGATCATGAAGCCTTCCGAGGTCGCCGCCGCCGTGCTCTTCCTCGTTTCGCCCCAGAACGCCGTCTTCAGCGGGGTCGTGATCGACCTCGAGCAGTTCCCCCTCGCGGCCCTCTACCACCCCAAGCACACGGAGCCCATGCAATGAGCAAGAAGACCCTCCTCGACGGCAAGCCGAAGGTCCAGCTCTCGCTGGACCTTCAGACGATGGCCGACGCGCTCCCCACGGCGGAGATCGCGGTGAAGGCGGGCGTCGACTGGCTCGAAGTCGGCACGCCCCTCATCCTGGGGGAGGGCCTCCACGCGGTCGCCCAGCTCCACAAGAAGCACCCCGACCACCCGATCATCGCCGACCTGAAGACCATGGACGCCGGCTACCTCGAGGCCGAGATGATGTACCGGAACGGCGCCTCCTTCGTGGTCGTCATGGGCCAGGCCCACGAGCACACGATCCGCGAGGCGGTGCGCGCGGCGAAGGAGTTCGACCGCTACGTGATGGGCGACATCATGCTCTGCCCCGACAAGGTCGCGATGGCGAAGAAGATGGAGAAGATGGGCGTCGACGTCATCATCCACCACACCGGCCTCGACGAGCGTCACTGGGAGAAGGGCAAGTCGCCGCTGGACGAGCTCAAGCAGATCCGGGACGCGGTCAAGATCCCGCTGCAGGCGGTGGGGGGGCTGAGCATCGAGCAGGCGGCGCAGTGCCCGAAGCTGGGCGCGCAGCTCGTCGTGATCGGCGCGCCCCTCGCGGTGGCCGACTATGAACTCAAACCTGGAGCGGATTCGGATAAGCTGTTCGAGACCATCCGGAACTTCGTGATGAAGGTGAAGGGACTATAGCCATGGCCAACATGCCCGCGGTCGTCCAGTTCGAGATGAAGAAGGGCGCGGTCGAGCTCCGCGACATGCCGAAGCCCGACATCGCCGACAACGAGATCCTGATGCGCGTCCGCGGCGTCGGGGTCTGCGGCAGCGACGTGCACCAGTACCACAACACCCAGTCCTGGTCGGTGCGCGTGCCGGTCATCCTCGGCCACGAATTCTGCGGCGAGATCGCCGCCCTGGGGAAGGGCGTGAAGGGCTTTCAGGAGGGCGACCGCGTCGCCAGCGAGACGGCCGCCGACATCAACCACGATTCGCCGATGACGCGCCGGGGGATGTACAACCTCGATCCCGATCGCCGCGGCTTCGGCTACGACCTCCACGGGGCGATGGCGGAGTACGTCAAGGTCCCGGCGCGGCTCCTGCACCGCATCCCGAAGAACGTGCCGATGGAAGTGGCGGCGATGACCGAACCCTGCTGCGTGGCGTATCAGGCGACGGTCGTCAACGCCCATATCCGCCCCGGCGACACGGTCATCGTCATCGGCCCCGGTCCGATCGGCCTCCTCTGCGCGACCATGGCGAGGCTGTCGGGGGCGGGCCACGTTCTTCTGGCGGGCATCACGCGCGACAAGGCGCGGATGGAGATCGGCCTGAAGGCGGGGGCGACGCACGCCGTGGACACCCAGACGCAGGACATGAAGAAACTGCTGGCCGGCCTCGGCGACGGCCTGGGCGCGGACGTGATCATCGACTCGACGGGCGCGTCGGTGTCCCTGAAGAACGCACTCGACTGGGTGCGTCCCGCGGGACACATCTCGAAGGTCGGCTGGGGCCCCCAGCCGATGGACTTCTCGATGGACCCGCTGGTGAAGAAGGCGGTGACCCTGCAGGGCAGCTTCAGCCACACCTGGGCGGTCTGGGAGCGCGTGCTCGAGATGATGGGCACGGGCCAGCTCGATCCCCGGCCCTACCTGAGCAAGGTCGCGAAGATCGAGGACTGGAAGCCCTGCTTCGACGGCATGCACGACGGCTCGCTCATCAATGCCGTCCTGACGCCGTAGGAGATCAGGTCGAGAAGAGTCTCCGGTCCAGATCCTTCTGCGTGCCCGGTTTGTAGGGATCGAACCAGGCGGGCTTCTGGCTGATCGCCGTCGGCTTCTTCAGCGTGAGCGTTTCCTTCTTCTTCTCCTTGTCCTTCTCATTGGCCGCGTCCTGCATCGCCGTCCGGAAGTGCAGGTGGTCGAAGACGCGGACCGCCTCCAGCGCGTAGCCGGTGGCGACTTTCTGATCGTCGATCTGGATCAGGTGGTCGCCGTTCCCCGCTTCGCCGCTCGGGGAGAGATTCGAGGAGCCGGTGAAGACCTTCGCGGTGGGGAGGCTGAAATCGGTGACGACGAACTTGTGGTGGATGTTGATCCCCTGTCCGCCGGACCACTCGCGCTTGAAGGGCTCCGGCGCGTTGTCCGACAGGTAGGCGAAGTCGACGAGCCCGGTCGAGCCGTCGGGCTTGCGGACCTCGAGGCTGCCGGCCTGGTTGGAGACGCCGTAGCTGAACACCGGACGCTGCATCAGTCGGTCGAAGGCCTCCTTGGTCGGCCCCGAGGTCATCTGGCTCAGGAAGGCCACGGAGTAAAACACCGACGAGGTCGCCTGCTCGATCGCCCCGCGCACCGGATTGAGGGCGAGATCGGAGTTGGCGTGGGGCGAGAAGCAGACCTGCACCGCCGGCCGGCCGGGGCCCTGGACCAGGTGCCACTTTTTGGCCATCTCGTCGTTCTGGAATCCCTTGGGGTTGGCGTAGGCGAGCTCGAACATCCGGCCGAACAGACCGGCGATGTCGGCGTCCTGGAACACGAGGAGGTTGTTCGCCTGGATGTAGAGGCCGCGGAAGCTGAAGTTCGTGGAGCCCGTCACCACATTGTAGGGCAGCCCGTCCCGCTTGAGGATGAGCACCTTGTGGTGCTGGAGGTTTTCGAAGTGGGTCCGGCGCATCTGCCCGCCCGACGAGGTCTTCAGCCGCTCGGCCGCGCGGGTTTCCGAGCTCTTGGCCGGCTTGTGCTCCCCGGAATCGTCGACGATCACGCGCAAGCGGCCCCTGAGCTTCTCGAGCCGGGCGACGATGTCCGGCTCGTTGAGGTCGTAGGCGAGGGCATCGACCGTGATGTCGGGATCCTCGACGGCCTCGTCGAGGACGCCGAACAGGAGGTCGACGGCTTCGAATCCCAGCCAGTCGTAGAGGTCGGTGTTGGCGAGCTTCGCGAAGTCCAGGCCCTTCTCCGCGGTCGCGGGCATCGGGTCGCCCTGGAGAGTGCCGAGGTAGCGGTCGGCGTAGGCCTGCGAGGAGGCGAAGTTGCGGGTGAAGCCGACGTCGAGGAATCCGCCGTAGGTGACGGGATCGAGCGGCACGTCGAGCACGATCTGGGTGCCCTGCTTCAGCGTGCCGTCGGCCGGCATGTGGATCTTGGTGACGCGGTACTTGTACTTGCCCGGACGGGGATCGTAGGGGAAGTGGATCCAGCGGAATTTCTGGAAGGGCGCCTCCAACGAGGAGAAGAGCCGGGCGCCCGTGACGGCGATCGACGGGTCCTGGGGGTAGGAGAAGGCGAGCCGGTTCTTCAGCGGGACGTAGTGGGAGGTCCCGGGTTCGCGGCACTCGATCGCGAAGCCGACGAGGTCCGCTTCAGGCTGGGCGACGTCGAACCCCAGCAGGCACATGCGCTCGCCGCGCCACAGCTTGACCGTGAATCCCTTCTTGGAATGCCGGTTCGAGAAGTCGTTCATGGGCGGCTCCTTTCAGGTTTCGAGCCACCCCGGTCGCCGCCCCATCGTAATTCGAAAGGCGGGAAAACGCTCCCTCTAATTGCGATCCGGCCGGCGGCGGGGTCAGCGGACGTGGCCGAGCTTCTGTCCCTGGCCTGAGACGGGGAAGAGCAGCATCTGGCTGATCTCGAAGCTGGTCTCCCAGTTGCCGAGGTACATCGCCGTCTGATTGGGACAGAGGTTGCTCGGGGTGATGCGCTTCACGTCCGTCTTCCACCTCATCAGCGGTCTTCCGTCCCCCGAAATCGTGAGCGCGCTCTTCCGGACCGAGTAGAGGAGCACGTGAGGGCGGTCGTCGTTGAAGAACTTGCTGCCGCTGTATTTGACCTCGTTGTCGATCCAGGACTTCCCGTCGAGCCTCTCGACCCCGCCCTCGTCGCCGCGGGGGCCGGAATCGACGTGGGTGAGCAGCTGTTTGCCGCCGATCACCAGGCCCGTGTAGATGTCCTGGAATCCCGAGCGGCGGGCGATGACCATCCTCAAGTCGTACTCCTCGGGCGGCGAGTAGGGGATCTGCAGGCCTGCTGTCTTCCGGCCGGCGGGCACGATCAGCGCGTCCTTCTCCATCTTCCAGTCGCCTTCGACGGAGTCGCGCCGGGGATCGATCAGCTTGAGGAGGTCGACGGCCGGACCCGAGGGCAGGTACTGGTAGTAGGTCTCCAGCCGCTTGTCGATCTTGATCTTGGCCAGGCCGCTGACCTCGGGCAGAACGGCTTCGTAGAGCGAGCCGGCGTGGAGCAGGATCTGGTTCTTGCGGAGGGGGCTGGACTCCTTGACGCCCAGGTCCCACCAGCCGTCCGCCACGGCGACGCGGTCGGCGGGTTGGACGGGCAGGGCCAGTTCCTTCTCGGCGACGGCCTTGAGCGCCGCGTCGGAGCCCTTGACGAGGAAGCGCGGTCCCAGCTCCCAGTTGCCCTTGATGAAGCAGAGGAACTGCCCCATCTCGAGATTCGCGGCGGGATCGTCGGGGTTGCGGGCCAGCGTCTCCAGCACCCGTTTGAGCGACGCGAACTTCGTCTTGGCTTCCGCGATCTCCTTCGACCGGGCCGTCGCGCGGTTGACGAGCGTGGCGTCGTTCGCACGGCGCGCGTTCTGGAGGGCGGCGGCCGCGGTCTTGTCTGCCCAGTCGTACTGGTCGGCCGCGACGAATTCGTCGGCGAGCTTGAGCAGCGCGTCGGCCAGCGTCGCGAACTCCGGAAGCGCCTTGGCCGTCTTGCCCGCGGCCGCCAGCGCGCCGCTCTTGAGGGCCATGGCGTCGACGTCGAAGGCGGCGGACGCGCCGTCGATGGCCGCGACCATCGTCGTCATGTCGCCCGCCTGGATCGCGATGTCCTGGGCCTCGCGGTAGAGCACCCAGGCCGCCGCAGGATCGTCCGTCACCTTGCGTGCCTGCTCCAGGAGCGTGCGGGCGAGCGTCTGTCGGTCGGTCGGGGCCTTCTTTGCGTACTGATCCTTGAAGAGCTCCCGGATGGTCTTCTCCGCGTCCTTCAGGCGGCCCGCCTCCGGAACCGGCACCCGGGAGATGATGTCCGCCGCGATCTTGGCCCTCGGCTCCGCCGGCTTGGCCGGATCCGGGGCGGGGAGCGGGAGGGGCGGCGGGGGAGGCGCGGCGGGATTGTCGGACAGGGGCGCGTTGACGGCGACCTTGCCGTCGTGGATAAGCTTGGCGAGCTGGTTGACGGCCCGGAGGCGGTCGGCGGCGGCCTTCTGCTGGTCCGGCGAACCGATCTCCTGGATGGCGAGGTACTTGATCCTGGCCTCCTCCAGCTTGAAGCCGGCCTCGACGAACATCGGGACGGAGCTGTTCGTCCGGGCGTTCTCGTAGGCGGTCTTCGACTCCTCCAGGATCTTGTCCGCTTTTTCGAGGATCTTGTCGATGTCCTGCGCCCCCAGCAGGAAGAGCGCGGCGGCGAATAAGGAAAAACCCGGGATCTTCATCGACATGATTATATTCCCCCGGCACCCCGTTCAATTTGGTTCGCTGGAAAAATAACCTCAGGGTGTGCAGGCTCCTGCACAGGAGCCCCCCTTTTCAGGGCCTTTACACTCCGGCACGGCGCTTGCTTTTCCGGGGGGGCATGAGAATCGTCGGACTGCTGACCGGAGCCCTGACCGGGGTCGCGCTGATCTTCACCGCGCTCCACCAGGGCGGTTTCGGAGCCTGCTGCGGCGGCGGGCCGCCGCCCACGTCGCTCGGGATCGCCGCGCTCCATCTCTCCGAGCCCGGCTTCTACCTGGCCTGCCAGCTCAACTCCTGGGGCCTCCCTGAATTCCTCGCGATGACCCTGGGCGGCGCCCTGCCCGGGGCCATCGCGGGGCTTGGGCTCGCGGAACT
>JACQFK010000051.1 GCA_016200125.1 Planctomycetota bacterium | reverse complement strand
GAGGCCGAATATGCGGCTCTCCTGAAGGACACCAAGATTTCCCTGTCCGAGGGCATCGAAAAGGGCCTCGCGGAGGCCAAGGAAGGCATCGTCTACAAGGCCGAGCTGGAAGGGGACAAGACCGTCCACTGGGCCGTCGACGTGTCCAAGGGCGCCAAGGTGCTGGCGGTCGACATCGACGCCAAGACCGGCGGGGTCGTGGGCACGGACCTTGAGGACGCGGACCAGTCGAAGCTGGCCAAGTCCGCAAAGATCACGATCCTGAAGGCGATCGAGGTCGCGCTCAAGAAGACGCCCGGGAAGGCGGTCTCCGCGGTGCTCAAGCTGAACGGCGAGGACGCGGAGTTCGACGTCAAGATCCTCGCCAAGGACAAGCTGAAGGCCGTCAAGGTCGACGCCCAGTCCGGCGAAATCATCACCAAGAAGGCCGCCGCGAAGAAGGAAGCGGCGCCGGCGGCGAAGGTCTTCACGGACAGCTTCGCGGTCGAGGCCGGGGACTGGGCTTCCACGGGGCGGAACACCTACTGGATCCTCGAGCCCGGATACTTCCAGATCTTCGAGGGGAAGGAGGACGGCAAGGACGTGAAGATCACGATCAACGTGCTCCCTGAGACCCGGAAGATCGACGGGGTCGAGACGCGCGTCGTCGAGGAGAAGCTCTTCGAGAACGGCCAGATCGCGGAGATCGCGCGCGACTACTTCGCCTTCTCGAAGAAGACCCAGAGCGTCTACTACTTCGGCGAGGACGTCGACAACTACAAGAACGGCAAGGTCGACAATCACGCCGGCTCCTGGATCTCGGGCGAGAAGGGGGCGAGGTACGGCCTCATGATGCCGGGCATCAACCTGCTGGGAGCCCGCTACCACCAGGAGATCGCCCCCGGCGTCGGGATGGATCGCGCCGAGATCGTGTCCCTGAGAGAGACCGTCGAGACCCCCCCCGTTTTCTTTTCGCCGCAAGATTTCCCCGCCGGGTGAAAAGAACCCTCCAGTTGGAGGGGATCATCATGAGAGTCGCGGGCCTCTGGATCTGCCTTCTTCTGCCGCTGCAGGCCCGGGAGCCGGAACCGGCCGCGGGTCTGGTCGTGAAGGACGGCATCCCCGGCACCCGCGAAGGACACGCGGTGGCCGAACTCCGCTACTGGATCTCCTGGGGGGACTACGACCTGGCCGAGGCGTCCTACCGCCTGGGCCGCCTCGAGTCGGACTCCGAGTCCGTCCGCTACCTCCGGTCCTGGGCCCTGCTCTGCTGGTCGCTGGGGAGGAAGAAGGGCTTCGACCGGGTCCTGGCCGCCCTCGAGGACATCGACTCCTCCGACGCCGCGTTCCGCGATCAGGCGGCCGCCCTCGCGGCCTCGGTCCGCGCCGTCATGCTCTGCCCCCGCTGCGACGGCCGGAACCGGGTCCGCTGCGTGCAGTGCCACGGCGCCGGCCTGATCCGCACGGCGGACGACGAAACGGGAACGCCGTGCGGCGGCTGCGAGTCGGGATTCCTAAAGTGCCCCGCCTGCGAAGGACCCCGGCCGGCACCTTCTCTCGAGGATGTGTGTTCGACCGATCCCTGCCGCTCCTGCGGCGGCCGGGGCCTGCCGCTTTCGTCGATCCGCGTGCCCTGCGGCGAGTGCCGGGGCCTGGGGTTCAAGGTGATTCCAAAGGTGACCCCCGGAAGGAGGCTGCGTTGAGCCGCCGATGACCGGGGCGATCCTCTCCAACCCGGGGCCCGGCGCGTCCCTTACCGCGCCGGGCCCCTTTTCCTTAGAATCCATTTTTCTGCGAGATTGCGGGCCTTCGTGCAAACATACGAGGAGAGCAGGGTACGCTGTCTCATGGAGCTGTGAACATGAAGGCGATCATCCAGAAGGTGCTGGCGGGCGACCGGGACGCCTACCGTATCCTGGTCAAGGAGTACGGCTCCGTCGTCCGCGCCTGCCTGGCCGGCCATCTCTCCTCCGGCGACACCGTCGAGGACCTCGCCCAGGAGACCTTCATCGCCGCCTACGAGCATCTCGGAGAGTTCGATCTCGACCAGGACTTCGGTCCCTGGATCAAGGGCATCGCCCGCAACAAGATGCTCATGCACCTCCGCCGCACCTACCAGCACGGGGAGGCGCTCGAGAAGCTGAAGGCCAAAGCCGCCGAGAAGGTCTTCGACGAGGTCGTCCGCCTCCAGTCGGCCGACGACGGCCAGGCCGTCGACCAGCTGCGCCGCTGCTTCGAGAAGCTGCCCCAGCGCCTGGTGGGCGTCCTGCGCGCCCGCTACTACGAGCGCGAATCGGTCACTGCCATCGCGGGGAGACACCGCACGAGCGTCAGCGCCATCAGCTCGCTCCTCTTCCGCGGCCGCAAGGAGCTTCAGTCCTGCATGGGGAGGTCGAGGTAGCCGTGACGCCCGAACAGATCGAACTCGTCGAGCAGTACTTGGAGAACTCGATCCCCGCCGCCGGGGCGAAGCGCCTCCTCGAGCTGATCGAGGAGGGCGGCGAATTCAGAGCCGAGTTCGCCGAGGCCCTCCGCATGCACGGTCTGGTCCACGCCGGCGTGGGACCGGACGCCGCCTGCGAGCATCTCGCCGAGGTCGTCGCGATCGCCATCCCCTCCGGCAAGCGCAACCTGGACTCCAGGGTCATGGAGCAGATCCGCGAGCAGGGACTGAAGCCGGCCCCGCTGCTGCGCCGCCGCCCCTGGGCGCGCATCGCCGCCGTCGCGTCCGCCGCCGGCCTGCTCTTCGCCGGCGCCTGGCTCCTCTTCGGCGGCAGCGCGCCGGTCCGCATGGTCGCCGCGGGATCCGACGTCGCCCTCGAGCGCGGCGGAAGCAGGATCGCCGCCGCGCCTCCCGTCGCGCTCCGCGGAGGCGACATCGTGACGCTGCCTCCGAACGGCTGGGCCTGGATCCGCTATGCCGACGGCACGACCCTCCAGGTCGGTTCCGACTCCCGGGTGACGATCGAAGGGGAACCCGCCGTCGCGAAGCGGCTGCGGGTCGACCGCGGCGTCGTTTTCGCGGACGTCGTCGCGCAGGCCGGGGACCGGCCGATGATCCTCGTGTCGCCCCACTCGGAGACGAAGGTCATCGGCACGAGCTTCAGCCTCGCGGTCGGGAAGGACGCCACCAAGCTGCTGGTGCGCCAGGGCAAGGTCGCGTTTTCGAAGCCCGAAGGGGACGGCTCGATCCAGGTGACGGGCGGCCAGGTCGCCACGGCCGCGAAGGGGAGCGCCCTCGCCGCCGAGCCGGTCCGCGGCGAGCTGCTCCGGAGGCTGGGCAAGGACCACTTCCTCCTGGGCGTCATGAGCGGCTGGAGCGAGAAGTGGGTGACCGAGACCCGCGATCAGGGCTGCCGCTGGGATCTCCGCTACCAGCACCTCGCCGCCAACTGGACCCAGTGGAACGCGAACGGCGCCTTCGTGACGATGTACCTCCAGGAATCAGACAAGCTCGGCATCCTCCCGGTCTTCACCTACTACGGGATGATCCGGTCCTCTCCGGCGAAGCTGGATGCGGGCGATCTGTCGGCGGAGCTCGCGAAGACCTGCCGGGACCGCGGGGTGATGCAGAAGTACTTCAATGACGTCAAGCTGCTCATGCAGAAGGCCGGCGCCTTCGGGAAGCCGGTCATCGTCCACGTGGAGCCGGGCGTCTGGGCCCAGTTCCTCACCGCCCCGGCCTTCCGCGCGCAGGGCCTGGGCCGGATCGAGGTCTCGGTGAAGTCCTCCGGCGTGCCCGAACTCGAGGGCCTCGACGACACGGCGGCCTCGTTCGGAAAGGCCTTCGGCGTCCTGCGCGACCGCTACGCGCCGAACGTGCTGCTGGCCTGGCATGTTGCGAAGGCGGACGGCCTCTCGCCGGAGGCGGCGGCCGACGCCCTGCTCAGCTGCGGCGCCTGGGAGCTGCTGTTCACCGAGGTGGGTGACCGCGACGCGGGCTTCAAGGAGGCGCGCGGCCTGCCGGGCGCCTGGTGGAAGGAGAGCGACTTCACCGAGTTCCGCGACTGGGGCCGGGAGATCTACGCGAGGACCGGCCTGCCGCTGATGATCTGGCGCATCCCGCTCGGCAACACCCACATGGCGGCCTGCAACAACACCGCCTGGCACTACATGGACAACCGCGCCGAGTACTGGCTCGAGAACTATCCTACGAACCGCCACCTCGCCGAGTGGGCGGACGCAGGCTTCGCGGGCCTGCTCTTCGGCGGCGGCACGATCGACTGCACTGTCCACCGCGACAACGCGAAGGACGGCGTGACCAACCCGCTCCCGATCGCGGGGAACAAGGGGGAGCAGTCGGCCTTCCCGGACGACGACGGCGGCTATCTCCGCCTGCGCGCGGGCAACTACTACCAGAGCGGTCCGCTCCGCTTTCAGAGGAACTGAGCCGATGAGAACCCTCTCTTTCCTCCTGGCCGCGCTGCCGCTGCTCGCGCAGGAGGCGCCGGCGGGCGGCTGGAAGAACGTGACGGCGGGCGTCGGCGGCGACACCTGGGGCTACGCCGGGGTGACGCTGCTGGCGGCGGTGCCCGACCGGGACGAGATCATCGCGGGCGTCAGCGAATCGGGCCTCTGGTCGAGCGCCGACGGCGGCGCGACCTGGAAGAAGCTCGGCGCGCAGGACCGCGAGCCGATCAAGAACCGCCCTCACCAGATCATTTTCGACCCCAAGAATCCGCGCACGTTCTGGATCAGCGGCTGCTACGGCGCCGGGATCTTCCGGACGACCGACGGCGGCGCCGGCTTCCGCCGCCTGGGCAAGCTCGACCACGTCGACGGCCTCGCGGTGGACTTCAGCGACCCCGCCCGGAAGACGCTCCTGACGGGACTCCACGAGCAGGTGCGCAGCCTGCAGATGTCGCGCGACGGCGGCGAGACCTGGGAGAAGATCGGCGACCGCCTCCCCGAGGACAGCAACTTCTCGTCGGACCCGATCATCCTCGACTCGAAGACCTTCGTCGTGAACGCCGCAGGCTGGCTGAAGGGGAAGGCCTGGGGGATCTACCGGAGCGCCGACGCCGGCAAGACCTGGTCCAAGGTCTCCGACAGCGGCCCCAGCGGCCGCGCCGTCGTGACGTCGGCCGGCTCGATCTTCTGGCTGCCGACCTGGAGCAGCGGCCTGCTCAAGAGCTCCGACAAGGGCGCCACCTGGTCCAAGCAGAGCGGGCCCGTGAAGTCGAACGCGGTCGAGATGCCCGGCGGCCGGCTCGTCGCGATCGCCGACCAGCAGCTCTTCGTCTCGAAGAACGAGGGGACCTCCTGGGAGAAGATCGGCGATCCCTTGCCCATCAAGGCCTCCGGATTGGTCTACAGCGCCAAGCGCCATGCCTTGTATGTCTGGCGGTCCTCCGACAAGAAGGTCGCCGACGCGGTGTTCCGGTTGGACGGCATCGATTGAGCGGGAGTCCGGCTATGAAGACCTTCGCACGCCTGTCCGTCGTCGCGCTGCTGGCGATCCCCTGCGGCCGGGCGGCCGCGGGACCGGCCGCCATGGCCTCCCTGGGCTCGCCGGAGTTCAAGGTCACGCCCGAGCGGCCCTGCGGCTGGAGGGGCGACTGGACCGGAAAGTTCACCGGCGCGACGCCGCCGACCTCCTGGAGCCGCCGCGTCCACGGGATCACCACGGTGATCCGCTACCAGGCGGCGAAGCCTTCGGGCGAGCAGCCCGCCAAGTCGAGCCGCGAGCTGGAATACTTCAGCATCAAGGACTGGCTCGTCACGGGTCCGATCTCCGTGAAGGATCCGGCGGCGGACATCGAGCAGGATTTCCTGGGAGGCGAGGCGGCCGTCCAGCCCTCCGAAGGCGGGAAGGGTTCCGTCGCCTGGAAGTTCCTCCGCGCGGATGTCGAGACCCAGAGCCGGCACGACCACAACGAGGGCACCTGCGGCCAGAGCAACGTCGACTTCGTTTTCGCGTTCGGGAAGCTGACCGAGGGGCCGAAGACGACGGTCGAGGGCGACTTCACCAACAAGGTGGCCTACGCCCACACCTACGTCTTCTCGCCCGCCGAGGCGAAGCTCCAGCTCCAGATGCCGTTCGACGGCACGGCGGGGAAGTTCTGGCTCAACGGCAAGCCCACGACGCTCGACCCCAAGAACCGCGGCAAGGTCTACGACATCTCGCTCGCGGCGGGCTGGAACCGGCTGCTGGTGAAGATCAGCGCGGCCAACGGCATGGGGAAGCACTACAGCGGCCGCTGGCTCAGCGCCTGGATGGTCGCGGCCTATCTCACGCCGGTCGCCCCCGTCAGCTACGAGACGAAGAACATCACGTGGATGACCAAGGTGACCGGCCGCAGCATGTCGGGGCCAATCGTCGTCGGCGACCGGATCTTCCTCGGCGCGAACATTTCCGACCTGATGTGCATCTCGAAGACCAATGGACAGGTGCTCTGGCTCCGGACGACGACGCCGTACGACGCGATGACGCCGGCCGAGCGCAAGGCGGTCCCCGCGATCGCCGAGAAGATCGAGCCGATGGTCACCCAGCTGCTCAAGATGAACGACGAGGTGGTGGCCGCCATCAACGCCGCGGTCTCGCACACGGGCCTGCCGTCGGATCAGGCCGCCGCGCTGGACCGGAAGCTGAAGGAGAAGAGGGACCACGAACGGAAGATCCACCAGGCGTTCACGGACATCGACCGGAAGAAGTACCCGGCCTACTTCGAGAACGAGGTCTCGTCGAGCAACGCGACGCCGTGCAGCGACGGTCAGCGCGTCTACTGGACCTGCGGCGGCGGCATGAAGGGCCCCGGGGCCTACGCGATCCAGTGCTACGACCTTGAGGGGAAGCGGGTCTGGACGCTCCACGAGGTGCTCGGTTCCGAGGAGCACGGCAACCACCAGTCGCCGCTCCTGCTCGAGGGGAAGCTGATCTTCGGCGCGGTCAAGACGCTGCTCGCGTTGGACGCCAAGACCGGCAAGCTGGTCTGGAAGAACGAACAGATGGAGAAGCTGGAATCCGGCACCTCCCCCGTGGCGGCGCGGATCGGCACCGCGGCGATCATCATCACGAACCGGAAGCTCGTGCGCGCCTCCGATGGCGTCGAGATGGGCGCGAGCAACCTCAACATCTGGGGCGACCCGACGCCCGTCGTCGAAAACGGCATCGTCTACAACACCAGCCGCTTCCGCGGCTGGGACGAGTTGAGCTCGATGAACGCGGTGAAGCTCCCTTCGAATCCGGAAAAGGGCTCGGCGACGGTG
>JACQFK010000080.1 GCA_016200125.1 Planctomycetota bacterium | reverse complement strand
CTCGACCTGCTGGCCGCGGAGATCACCGCGAAGACGGGGAAGGACCCGGGCGTCCTGTTCCAGGAGCTGGCGGCGAAGTTCGGCACGCCCCACTATTCGCGCATCGACGCGCCGGCTACGCCCGCGCAGAAGGCGGCGCTTGGCAAGCTTTCGCCCGATGCGGTGGAGGCGTCGACGCTCGCGGGGGAGCCGATTACGGCGAAGCTGACGAAGGCGCCGGGCAACGACGCGTCGATCGGCGGCCTCAAGGTGACGGCGGCGAACGGCTGGTTCGCGGCCCGCCCCTCGGGCACCGAAGACGTGTACAAGATCTACGCCGAGAGCCTCACGAGCGCCGAGCACCTGGCGAAGATCATCGAAGAAGCCCGCGAGATCGTGAACCGCGCGTTGAAATAGTCATGGCACGCGACTGGAGCCGGCGCGAGTTCACGCGGGCCGCCTTCCTGGGCGGCGCCCTCGCCGCGACGGGCTGCTCGACGCCTCCCGCCCGCTCCTCCGGCGCGATCAAGATCTCGCTCCAGATCCCCGGCGACTTTACGGACGACGATCTCACCTTCGCCCGGCAGCTCGGGGTGGACTACGTCAGCATCCCGACCAAGAGCGGAACCTACGGGATCTTCGCCGGCTTCAAGACGCGCGTCGAGGCTGCCGGGCTGAAGGTCGCGAATATCGGCAATGCCAGCGTCCACAACATGCAGGAGGTGACGCTGAACCTGCCGGGCCGCGACGAGAAGATCGCGGCCTACAAGCAGTACCTGCGCGATCTTGCCAAGGCCGGGATCTTCTACACGACCTACGCCCACATGGGGAACGGCATCTGGAGTTCCGAGCGGGGCGCGACCCGCGGGGGCGCTCCGGCCCGGACTTTCGACCAGGCGACGGCCAAGGGATCCTGGGACGGGAAGACCTTCGATCCGCCCCTCACCCACGGCCGCAAGTTCACGCCCGAAGAGCTCTGGGACAACTACACTTACTTCATCAAGCAGGTCGTGCCGGTGGCCGAAGAGACGGGCGTCCGGATCGGCATCCATCCCGACGATCCGCCCGTGCCGGAACTGGGCGGCGTCCCCCGTTGCATCTTCGGCAGCTACGCCGGCTACGCGCGCGCCCTGCAGATCGCGAACAGCCGGAACGTCGGCGTCTGCCTCTGCTGCGGCACCTGGATGGAAGGCGGCGCCGGGATGGGGAAGGACGTGGTCGAGGCGATCCGCGCCTTCGGCGGCATGGGCAAGCTCTGGAAGATCCACTTCCGGAACGTGACGGGGCCCGTGCCGAAGTTCGTGGAGACCTACGTGGACGACGGCTACACCGACATGAAGAAGGTGATGCGCGCGCTGGTCGAGGTGGGCTTCGACGGCATCCTGATCGCCGACCACGTGCCTGCGATGGTGGGCGGCCGCAACGCCGGCTGGGCCTACAGCATCGGCTACATCAAGGCCCTCTACGACATGGCCCGCGAAGGGCGCTGAAGCGAGTTTTCGGGAACCTCCCCCGGCCGGCCCGCGTCGAAGGGCCGTTGAAGGAGGAAGACCCATGATCGCGCTCACGCTGGCCGCCTGCCTGGTCGCCGCCGCCCAGGACCCCGTCGTCAAGCCCGAGACGCCGCCCCAGGTCGAGGTCGTGTTCGTCCTCGACACCACGGGCAGCATGGGAGCCCTTCTCTCGGGCGCCAAGAAGAAGATCTGGGCCATCGCCAGCGAGATCGCGCGCGGCAAGCCCTCGCCGCGGCTCAAGATCGGCCTCGTCGCGTACCGCGACAAGGGCGACGCTTACGTGACCAAGGTCACCGATCTCAGCGAGGACCTGGACAAGGTCTACGGCGAGCTCCTCACGTTCCAGGCCCAGGGCGGGGGCGACACTCCCGAAAACGTCCGCCAGGGCCTGCACGACGCGCTCACGAAGATCGCCTGGTCCCAGGACAAGGCCACGCTCCGGATCATGTTCCTGGTCGGCGACGCGCCGCCGCATCTCGACTACACGGACGTCCCCAAGGTCGAGGAGCTCTGCCTGACCGCGGTGAAGGCGGGCATCATCATCAACACCGTGCGCTGCGGACCCGACCCCGAGACGGGCCGGATCTGGAAGGAGATCGCGGACAAGAGCGAGGGGAACTTCTTCACGATCGACCAGACGGGCGGAGTGATCGCGGTCGCGACGCCCTTCGACAAGGAGCTCGGCGAGCTCTCCGACAAGCTGGGCGGGACGGTCCTGGCCTTCGGCGACGGCCGGCGCAAGGCGGCGGTCGCGAGCGGCGAGGCCAAAGCCCGGGAGTACGCGTCCGACGCGAAGGCCGACCGGGCGGTCGCCAAGGCGGCCTCGACGCGCCACAGCGAGGACGACCTGATCGACGCGCTTCGCGAGAAGCGGGTCAAGCTCGAGGAGGTCAAGGAAGAGCAGCTGCCCGAGGAGCTGAAGAAGATGACCCCCGAGGAGCGGAAGGCGCACCTCGAGAAGAAGGCGAAGGAGCGCGAGGAGCTCCGGGCGAAGATCGTCGAGCTCTCCAAGAAGCGCGACGAGTTCCTGGCCGAGGAACTGAAGAAGCGCGGCGCGAAGGACTCCTTCGACTCCAGCGTGCTCGAGGCGCTGTCCGAGCAGGCCGGCCGCAAGGGGATCTCGATCCCCGCGAAGAAGTAGCGGAGAGGGGCGGACGGCATTCGGTGACAGGGGGGCCCCGGCGGGCTATAATCCGGCCCCATAGATGGGCACCGTGCACCTGGCCTTCCTCTGGCACTTCCATCAGCCCTGCTATCGCGACCTCCCCACGGGCAAGATGCTCATGCCCTGGGTGCGGCTCCACGGGATCAAGGACTACACCGGCCTCGCGGCGATCCTCGAGGAGTTCCCGGACATCCGCTGCACGACGAACTTCAGCCCCGTCCTCCTGGACCAGCTCCAGGCCTACATCGACGGCTTCACCGACACGATGCTCGACCTCTCGCTCGTCCCCGCGGCCGAGCTCAGCGAGGACCAGAAGGAGGAGATCGTCGCCAAGTTCTTCTGGGCCCATCCGGAGAGCGTGATCGGCCGCTATCCGCGCTACCGCCAGCTCTTCGAGCTCCACCGGGCCCACCAGACGCTGCGGGAGCAGGACTACCGCGACCTCCAGGTGCTGGCGAACCTCGCCTGGTTCCATCCGCTCTCCCGCGACCTCGAGCCCCTGCGGGCCAAGGGCCGCAATTACACGGAAGAAGACAAGCAGACGCTGGTCGCGGGCACGCGCGCGGCGATCGCCGCGATCCTGCCGCGCTGGCGCGCGCTCTCCGACCGCGTGGAGCTGAGCGTGAGCCCCTACTATCACCCGATCGTCCCCCTGCTCTGCAACTTCGCCAGCGCCCGCGAGGCGATCCCGGGACTGCCGCTGCCCGACGCGCCCCATTTCAGGCACGAGGCGGAGGTCCAGGTGCGGAGCGCGCTCGACGCGGGGGAGCGCTACTTCGGCCGCCGGCCCCGCGGCTTCTGGCCCTCGGAGGGCTCCGTGAGCGACGAGGCCTGCGCGCTGTTCAAGGCCTCCGGCGGCGAGTGGGCCGCCACCGACGAGGCCATCGTCGGCGAGAGCGGCGTGAAGACCCTGCAGGGGCTCAAGATTGCCTTCCGCGACACGGCCCTCTCGAACCTCCTGGGCTTCACCTACAAGACGATGGAGCCCGCCGACGCCGCCCGCGACTTCGTCCGGCGGCTCGAGACGCGCGAGGGCCCGGTCCCCGTCTGCCTCGACGGCGAGAATCCCTGGGAGCACTACCCGGACGGCGGGGTCGCGTTCCTGCGGGAGCTCTTCCGCGCGCTCTCGGACCATCCGAGGATTCGCACGGTGACGATGAGCGAGCTCGTGCCGACCGACTCGGTGGAGCACATCGTCGCCGGCTCCTGGATCAACCGCAACTTCGGGGTCTGGATCGGCCACCCCGAGGACCGGCGCGGCTGGGAGCTGCTGGGGCGCGCCTACCGCGACCTCCAGGGCTCGTCGAACAAGCTGGCCTGGGAATGCCTCCGCGCGGCGGAGGGCAGCGACTGGTTCTGGTGGTTCGGCGACGACTTCGCCAGCGCCCAGGACGCCGAGTTCGACGCCCTCTTCCGCCGCCACCTCATGAACATGTACCAGGCGCTGGGCCGGCCCGCGCCGGAGGACGTCCACCGGCCGATCAAGCAGGCGCGGAGCCAGGTCGTGCTCCGCCAGCCGCGGGCGAAGCTGCAGGTGACGATCGACGGCCGCCGCAGCGACTACTTCGAATGGATCGCGGCGGGCCACTACGACATGTCGCGCGAGTACAGCGCGATCGCCGGCGAGTCGGCCTTCCTGAGCGACGTCTACTACGGCTTCGACTCGGAACGGCTGCTGGTGCGCCTCGACTTCAAGAAGGGCATCGACGGGAAGCGGATCCTCGCGGGCGGCGAGCTGGGCCTGGTGGTCACGCGTCCGCGTCCCGCGGCGGCCCCCCTCAGGGGCGTGGTCGAGGACATCTTCGAAGGCGCGGTCCCCTTCTCCGACCTGGGCCTCAAGCCGGGCGAGGAGGTCGAGTTCTTCATCGAGTTCGAGCGCACGGCGGGCGCGCCGCTGCGCCTGCCCACGCTGACCCCCCTCACGTTTCGCGTCCCGACCCGGGATTTCGATGGTATAAACTGGCAAGTATAAAAGGCCTGCGGAGAACTCCGAATGCCCGAACTTCGTCGAGACCCGGTCGCAGGCCGCTGGGTCATCATCGCCTCCGAGCGCGCCCGGCGCCCGGACGACTTCGCCCAGGAGCTGCCGCCCGCGCCCCGCAGCGTCCCCTGCGCCTTCTGCGCCGGCAACGAGTCGATGACCCCCCAGGAGATCATCGCCGTCCGCAACGGCGGCCCCTGGCGCTCCCGCGTGGTGGCCAACAAGTTCCCCGCGCTCATGGTCGAGGGCGACCAGGGCAAGCGCGGCGACGGCATGTACGACCTCATGAACGGCGTCGGCGCCCACGAGGTCATCATCGAGTCTCCGCGCCACGAGGTCTCGATCACGAAGCTGAACGACGACGAGGTCCGCGACGTCCTCTGGCTCTACAAGCAGCGCCTCCTCGACCTCCGCAACGACCACCGCCTGGTCTACGGCCTCGTGTTCAAGAACGTGCGCGACAAGGCCGGCGCCTCGATGGAGCACACCCATTCGCAGCTCATCGCGACGCCGATCGTGCCCCTGCAGGTGGAGCAGGAGATCCGCCGCTGCAGCGAGCACTTCGAGTACCGCGGCCGCTGTCTCCTCTGCGACCTGGTGATGCAGGAGCTGCAGAGCGGCTCGCGGATGGTGATGGACACGCCGAACTTCATCGCCTTCGAGCCCTTCGCCGCCCGCTTTCCCTTCGAAACCCACCTGATGCCCAAGCGCCACATGTCGCACTTCGAGGCTACGGACGACGCGCTGCTGCCCGAGCTCGCCCGCTGCCTGCGCCAGTCGATCGCGAAGATCGAGGCGGCGCTCAACGACCCGCCCTACAACTACCTGATCCACACGAGCCCGCTGAACGTCCGCTCGCTGGACCACTACCACTGGCACTTCGAGATCATTCCGCGCATCACCCGCGTGGCCGGCTTCGAATGGGGCTCGGGCTTCTACATCAACACGGTGCCGCCGGAGCAGGCGGCGGCCTTCCTCCGCGAAGTGAAAGCATGAGAAATCCGAAATCCGAAATCCGAAATCGGAAAGGACCCCGCCCGCTCCTGATCCCTGCGGCGGGCGACAAGCCGTTCAATCTAAGGGAGCGGACCCTGGCCTTCGCCGTGCGCATCCTGGAGATCGGCGCGCTGCTGCCTCCCACGATCGAAGGGCTTATGGTGAGGAATCAGTTGATCCGCTGCGGCACGTCCGTCGGCGCCAATGTTGAGGAGGCGGACGGTGCGGTCAGCAAGGCCGATACCCGGAGAAGCTTCGTCATCTCGAAAAAGGAGGCCCAGGAAACCGCCTACTGGCTGAAGATGGTGGATCGGGTCTGGGGCCCGAAGGTCCCGGTGAAGAAGGAAATCGACGAAGTCGAGCAGCTCGTTCGGATTCTGCGGACCATCATCGATCGGCTCTCATGATCCAGGATTCGGGCGGCTTTTTTGGATTTCGGATTTCGGATTTCGGATTTGTCCTCGGATCATGAAGGTCGCATTCATCACGTCTGAGGCTGTTCCGTTCTCCAAGACCGGCGGTCTCGGGGACGTCGCCGGGGTTCTTCCCCAGGCGCTCGCCCGGCTCGGCGTCGACGTGTCCGTCTACTCGCCGCTCTATTCGTCGGTGAGGAAGCATCCGCTGGAGGAGCTGCCGAACCTGATCACGGTGCCGATAGGGCAGGGGAGGGCATGGGGCGCGGTGCGGAAGTCGGGGCGCTTCTTCTTCCTGGAGCACGACCAGTTCTACGGGCGGCCGAACCTCTACGGGAACGGACAGGGCGACTATCCCGACAACCTGCAGCGCTTCGTGTTCCTCATGCGCGGGGCGCTGGAGCACATCGCCCAAAGCGGACGCGCGCCGGACGTCATCCACGCCCACGACTGGCAGACCGGGCTGCTGCCGCTGTACCTGAAGACCCTCTACGCCGGCGCGTTCCCGAAGACGAAAAGCGTCTTCACCGTGCACAACCTCGCGTACCAGGGGCGCTTCTGGAAGGAGATGCTGCCCCTCACGGGCATCGGCTGGAACCATTTCACCTTCCTCGACCTGGAGTACTACGACGGGATCAATTTCATGAAGGGCGGCCTCGTCCACGCGGATGCGCTGACGACCGTGAGCCCGACCTACGCCCATGAGATCCAGCACCCGGTCCACGGCTGGGGGATGGACGGAGTGCTCCGCGGCCGCGCGTCGAGCCTCCGCGGCATCCTCAACGGCGTCGACTACGACGAGTGGGATCCCGAGAAGGATCCGCATCTCGCGGTGAAGTACTCCGCCAGGGCGATGAACGGGAAGTCGATGTGCAAGGCGGCGCTCCAGCGGCGCTGCGGACTTCCGGCGCGCCCCGAGGTCCCCGTCATCGCGATCGTCGGCCGGCTCGCCGAGCAGAAGGGCGTCGATCTCTTCGTCCGCGGCGCCGACGGCATCCTGCACAACGACGTCCAGGTCGTGGTCCTCGGGTCGGGGGAGCCCTGGCTCCAGGACGCGATGCTCGGCGTGGCCGACCGCCATCGCGGGAAGTGCTCCGTCCACATCGCCTTCGACAACGCATTCGCCCATCAGATCATGGCGGGCGCCGACCTGCTGCTCGTCCCCTCGAAGTACGAGCCCTGCGGGCTGATCCTGCCGAGCTCAGGCCAGGCCCTCGTCTTGGGCCTTGACTGCCAGGCACAAGGTGTCGAAGCCCGCGCCCACATGGGCTACCTGCCCGGCGAGCTGAAGCTCTACGAGTCGCTGACCCGGTCCTGACGGAGATTGTGCTGTGCGGCCGGCCGCCGGGCCCGATAGAATGAACCGCCCTTGAAGATCCTGATTCTCTCCCGGAAGCGTTCCCTCTACTCGACGAAGCGGCTACGCGACGAGGGGAGGAGCCTCGGCCACGAGGTCGACGTCGCCGACCCCCTCAAGTGCGTCCTCCGGCTCAGCCACGGCGAGCCGTCGATGCTCGTGGGCGGCCGCACGCTCAAGCGCCCCCAGGCCGTGCTGCCGAGGATCGGAACGGCGGGGACGACCTACTCCATCGCCGTGGTCCGCCACTTCGAGCTGATGCGCGTGCCGGTCGTGAACCGGGCGACGGCGATCGAGCAGGCCAAGAACAAGCTCTCCTGCCTCCAGGTCCTGGCGGCGAAGGGGGTGCCGGTCCCCGACACGCTGATGTCGCGCTACCCGCGCGACCTGGACAAGCTGATGAAGCTGGTCTCCGGCCCGCCGCTCATCCTCAAGCTCCTGCGCGGCACGCAGGGGACGGGCGTGATCTTCGCGGAGAGCAAGGCGTCGGTCGAGTCGATGCTCGAGACGATCTGGAGCCTCGGCGAGGACATCATGATCCAGCGCTTCATCGCCGAGTCGAAGGGGAAGGACATCCGCGCGCTGGTCATCGACGGCGAGGTGCGCGCGGCGATGCGGCGCATCGGCCCCGAGGGCGAATTCCGCTCCAACATCCACCGCGGGGGCGTGGGCGAGCCCGTCAAGCTCTCGAAGGCCTACGAGCGGGTCGCGCTGAGGGCCGCGGCCGCGGCGGGCCTCCAGCTGGCCGGCGTCGACATCCTCGAGTCGGCGGCGGGCCCCATGGTGATCGAGGTGAACGCCTCGCCCGGCTTCGAGGGCCTCGAGGAGGCGACCCAGCGCAACATCGCGAAGATGTTCATCGAAGCCGCCGTCCGCGCGGCGAGGAGAGGGAAGTGAGCCCTGTGACCGGGTCGGCTGCCAGTGGGGGAGTTGCGTGGTGAAAGCCTTCGAGATCGCGGGCATGAAGGTTCCGGTCGGCCATCGGAAGGACGTCAAGATCCGCATCAGCGAGTTCTACACCGCCACGCCGGTCTTCATCCCGGTGACCGTGATCCACGGCGCGCATCCGGGGCCGACGCTGTTCATCGTCGCGGCGGTCCACGGGGACGAGATCAACGGCATCGAGATGGTTCGCCAGATCCGCGCGGACGTCGACCCGCACAAGCTCCACGGCACCCTGATCCTGGTGCACATCGCCAATCCGATCTCCTTCACCTCGATGACGCGCGACCTGCCCGACGGGCGCGACCTGAACCGCTTCTTCCCGGGACGGGACCGCGGCTCGATGGCGTCGCTCATCGCCGACGCGATCTTCACGAAGATCGTCCGCATCTCCAGCTACGGGATCGACCTCCACACGGCGGCGGCGGGGCGGACGAACCTGCCGCACGTGCGGGTGGACATGCGCAGCCCCATCCTGCGCCGCATGGCCGGGGCCTTCGGGTCGGAGGTCGTCTTCGACATGGCCGGGGAGCCAGGGATGCTCCGGCGCGCGGCGACGGAGGAGGGGGTCCCGACGATGGTGTTCGAGGCGGGCGAGCCCCTCAAGTTCCAGAAGAAGCTCATCCGCCGCGGCGTCGAGGGGATCAAGAACGTCCTGGCGGACCTGAAGATGATCGCGTTCGAGCGGACCTCGCCGCTCTTCCAGATCGTGGTCACCGACCACCGCTGGATCCGCGCCCAGAAGGGCGGCATCCTCAATCTGAACGTGAAGCCGGGTGATATAATCGAAAAGGGCGAAACGATCGCGGTGAATACGAAACCGTTCGGAACCGAGGTCAGCCGGCTGCGCGCGCCGCACAGCGGGCTGGTGGTGGGCTGCACCACGGTCCCGATGGTCCTCCCCGGTCAGGCCGTCTGCCACCTGGTCTCCCTGGGGCCGCGCACCCGGGTTCTCCAGAAAGTCCTCGCGCGGCAGGAACTGCCCTTCGAATAGGATCGCATGGACTCCGCCGACTTGCAGATGGCCGGGAGGCTGTGTCTCGCCGGGTTGCTGGGGGGCCTCGTGGGCCTCGAGCGGGAGATCAGCAGCCAGCCGGCGGGCCTCCGCACCCACATGATCG
>JACQFK010000079.1 GCA_016200125.1 Planctomycetota bacterium | reverse complement strand
CTGCTCGGGTGAGAGGTACCAGGGCGTGCCCATCACGGCCCCCGCCACGGTCAGCGTGGTCTTGTCCTCGGCGTCGAAGGCGAGGCCGAAGTCGACGATCTTCACCTCCCTGGTGGTGGAGATGAGGATGTTGGCGGGCTTGATGTCGCGGTGGATGATGCCCTCGCCGTGCACGGCCTTGAGGCCGCAGGCGACCTCGTAGGCGATGCGGGCCGCCTCCCGGCATTCGAGCTTCCCCTGGTCGTCCAGGTGCTCCTGGAGGTTGAGGCCGTCGACGAAGGCCATGAGGATATAGTGGAAGCCGTTCTCCTCGCCCACGTCGTAGATCTCGACCAGGTTGGGGTCCTCCAGGCGGGCGGCGGACTCGGCTTCGCGGCGGAAGCGCTGGAGGAGCTCGTCGTTGCGGGTCAGGTCGGGCGGGAGGATCTTGATGGCGACGGCCTTGTCGTAGTCGGGGTGCTGGCAGAGGTAGACGTCGCCCATGCCGCCGCGGCCCAGGCGCTTCATGATGCGCGCCTTGCCGACGCTGCGGCCGATCATCTTGTCCTGGCTGGAACTGGAGGTGCGGGTGATGGAGCGGGTGCCGGGGGGCGTGGCGGCGGCGGTCGCGGAGCCGGGCTTGGAAGGCGCTCCGTCCGTGGACATCCCCTCTCTCTCCTTGGTGGGTCAACGAGGCTCGCCACCAGATATACATTTTATAACATACATTTTATGGATTGGGGCGAAAATCGGGAAAATAGTCAGGGGGAGCTGCACCCGTTCCAACGACCTTGGAACCCTACTGGGAGGCCTTCTTGCGGGCGGCGATGTCGGCGCGCTGGCGGTCCACGAAATCGCGGACCTGGAGGATGACGTCCCGGGTCTGGTAGATCTCGAGCTTGTCCTCCCGGACCTCGATGCGGGCGCCCGGGCGGTCCCAGGAGAGGGGGGAGACCTTCTGGCGGACGTCGGCGATGAAGCGCTCGGGGGCGCCGTAGGCCTCCAGCAGGTCCTTCACCGGCAGGCTGTTCTCGACGAGCAGCACCGCCGAGCGAGCGTACTGGGCGTTGCGCTGGTCGCGCAGGTACTGGAGGATCAGGAGCTGGCTCTTGGCCAGCAGCAGCGCGCGCTCCGTCTTGGCGAGCTCCCGCTGGGCCACCGAGGAATCGACGAGCTTGAACTTCTCGTCGCCCTCCTTGAAGGCCCCCGTCATCTGGCGCGACTTGAGGTCGGCGTCGATCGAGATCCGCTTGTCGTCGAGCTCGCGGACCTCGTGCTCCTTGTAGACGATCTTCTCGTCGATCAGGGTGTTCTGCCGCGTGACCTCCTGGGAGTAGCGCTCGTTGAAGTAGCGGATCTTGTCGTTGAGGCCCCGCGCCCGCCAGTCCTCCATGAAGATGGCGATGGCGTAGTCGTGCTCGTCGCGGGTCGCCAGCCTCGGGCGGCGCTGGCCCTCGGGCACGGCGTAGTTGATGACCGTCACGATCTCCTGGCGGACCGTCTCGTCCTCGTAGAAATACAGGAAGAACTCCTTGCGGACGTGCGGGTCATAGAGGCGGAAATCGGCCGGCTGGCGGAGGAGATGCTCAGGGGGATCGGGCTGGTACTCCTCCTCGACCACGCGGCTCGACCAGGTGTCCTCGGGAAAGCAGCCGGCGAGCGCGGCGAGACCCAGGCCCAGGACGAAAACGGCCCCCCAGTTCTTCATCGGTCCCTCTACTAGAGGACGGTCTAGACCCCGAAAAACTTGCGGTGAAGGGCCTGGACGGCCCTGGCGCAGTCGGCGTCCTCCACCACGAACGCGACGTTGATCTTAGAGGCGCCCTGGGAGATCATCAAGACATTTACCTGCCCTTCCTTGAGAGCCTGGAAGACGTCGCCGGCGATGCCCGGCGTGCTGCGGATCCCGTCGCCCACCACGCAGATGATGCACTTGTCCTGCTCGATGACCACCTCGGCGAACTTCCTGAGGTCCTCCACGGCGGCCTCGAGGTTCCGATTGGAGTCGAGCGTGACCGAGACGGAGACCTCGCTGGTGGCGATCATGTCGATCGAGATCCGGTGGCGGCCGAAGACCTCGAAGATCCGGGCGAGGAAGCCGTGGCCCTGGAGCATCCGGGGCGACGTGATGGTGATGATGAGGTTCTTCAGGTTGTGGGCGATCGACTTGATCGCCGGGCCGCCCGGCTTCGTCTTCGCCACGATGACGGTGCCGGGGTGGTCGGGCTTGAAGGTGTTGAGGCAGCGGACCGTGATGCCCTTGCGGACGGCCGGCCCGATGGTCGCGGGGTGCAGCACCTTGCCGCCGTAGTAGGCGAGCTCGCTCGCCTCCTCGAAGGTGAGCGCCTCGAGCGGCTTGGCGCTCGGCGCGAGCCGCGGGTCGGCGGTCATGATGCCGTCCACGTCGCTCCAGATCTCGATCTCCTCGGCGTCGATCGCGGCGCCGATGATGGTCGCCGAGTAGTCGGAGCCGTTGCGGCCGAGCGTGGTGATGTCGCCGTTCTTGGTCTTCCCGACGTAGCCCGTGATGATCGGGAGCTTCG
>JACQFK010000082.1 GCA_016200125.1 Planctomycetota bacterium | reverse complement strand
CTTCACCGGATCCTGCGCCTGTTCCTCGGCGCCGGGGGCGGAGCCGAGGGAGAGCAGCAGGATCAGCGCAGCCAGTCGACGCGTCGCGTGCACGATGATTCCCTCGGCCATTGAGGAAGGAAACCCGCCCCATTCCTGTTTCCCTCTTCTACATTATTACGGTAGCCCAATAGTTCGTGTCGGTTTCTTGCATTTCGGCCCCGCCTGTGGAAGGATTCACGGCCATGAGCCTGCCCAGCCTGGGCGTCCCGGGGAAGGTCGCCTTCGTCACCGGAACCGGATCGGGACTCGGCCGCGCCATCTCGATCGGCCTGGCGCAGGCCGGCGCGGACATCGCGGCCACGGAGCTTCCGGACAAGCTCGATTCCGCCCGCGAGACGATCCGCGAGGTCGAGAAGGCCGGCCGCCGCGGGCTCGCCGTCCCGCTCGACGTGTCGAAGCTGCCGATGATCGGCGAGGCGATCGACGCCGCGATCAAGCACTTCGGCCGGATCGACATCCTCGTCAACAATGCGGGCATCAACATCCCCCGGCTCGCGGTCGATGTCAGCGAGGCGGAGTGGGACAAGATCATGGCGATCGACCTGAAGGGGGTCTTCTTCGTGACGCAGGCGGCGGCGAAGAAGGCCTTCATCCCCCAGGGCGGGGGCAAGGTCGTGAACATCGCCTCGCAGATGGGCGTCGTGGGCTACACCTACCGCTCCGCCTACTGCGCCGCGAAGGCGGGCGTGGTCAACCTGACGCGCGTCCTCGCCTTCGAATGGGCGAAGCTGAAGATCAACGTGAACACCGTGGCGCCGACCTTCGTCGACACGCCGCTTACGCGGCCGATGTTCGAGAACAAGGAGTTCTACAACGACGTGATCAGCCGGATCCCGATGGGCCGGCTCGCCACGCCGGAGGACATCGTGGGTGCGGTCGTCTACCTGGCGAGCCCCGCGGCCGACATGGTCACGGGCCACACGCTGCTGGTGG
Source organism: Planctomycetota bacterium (assembly GCA_016200125.1). Next base: position 5,169 of record JACQFK010000082.1, on the reverse strand, counting down.
ACGGCGGCTGGACCGCGGTCTGACGCAGCGCCGAACCTTCAAGTCCGCGCGCCGTTTGCATCCCTATGAGGGCCCGCCTCTGCATCCTCGTCCTGCCCTTCCTGGTCTCCTGCGAAGCCTCGAGGCTGGAGCGGGCGGGCGAGCTGAACTGCCGCAAGGGGCGGGCGCTGCTCACCCAGTGCGAGAAGTGGAGCCGCCAGGGCGTCCTCTCGGACAACGAGCGCGCGCGGGTCCGCAACACGCTCCGCGAGGGACTCGGCCTCCTCCGCGAAGGCCTCCGGGCCTATGCCGAGCTGGGCGAGCTGACCCATACCAAGTACGACCTGGACGAGGATACCCTCGCGTTCTGGGCGGGCGCGAGGCTGCTCACGAGCCTGGAGCAGGATCCGGACGATCCCTGATCCCCTCGCCGCGGTCTCGGGCGTATCAACTACCATGAAACTGATCGCCGCCGCGCTGCTCCTCGCCGCGTCCCCGCAGGACTACTACCCGCCGCCCGACAGCGCGGGAGGCTGGCGGACCCTGAAGGAGGCCGGCCCGATCCGGGAGCAGGCCGGGATGGATCTCGCCAAGCTCGACCAGGCCTGGGAGCAGACCCAGCGCTGCACGCAGAACGCGGGGCTGATCGTCGTCCGCCGCGGCTACCTGGTCTACGAGAAGTATGCCGGCCGGGCCTTCCGCGATGCGAACCCCGACATGGCTTCCTGCGGCAAGGCCTTCACCAGCATCGCCTGCGGCATCCTGCTGAAGGAGAAGAAGGACGCGATCCCCGAGGGACTCGACACAAAGGTATTCACCCAGAAGTACCTGCCCGAGGCGCTGCCGCTCGACGATCCGCGCCGCGCCGAGATCACGCTCGGCCAGCTGCTCTGCATGACCGCGGGCTATCACGGCGAGGGCAAGGCGCCGGGAATCCGGAAAGGCGAGGTGGTCCCGCTCACGCCCGTGCCCGGACAGGACATCCGCGACCTCGACAGATCCTCGCTGCGCACCGCGCTGTGGTGCGCCCCGGGCGACGGCTACTCCTACTCCTCGCCCACGCCGCACATCGCCTCGATGGTGCTGAGGCGCCTGACGGGGATGGAGCTGCAGGACTACATCGGGGAGAAGCTGGGCAAGCCGATGGGCTGGGGGGCGTGGGGATACTGCCTCCATCGCGGCGAGATCACGATGCCCCACGCGAACGGCGCCGGGAGCATCGCCCTCCACGCGACCGACGTGATGCGCTTCTGCTACTGCCTGCTCCGGAACGGCAAGTGGGGCGACCGCCAGCTGGTCCCCGCCGAGTACATGGAGCTCGTGGGCAAGCCGTCGAAGTTCAACCCCCACTGCCCCTTCTCTCTGCAGTTCGAGGTGAACGCGGACGGCCACGTCGCGGGCGCGCCCAAGGACGCCTACTGGAAATCGGGCGCGGGCGCCTTCTGCCTCTACGTCGTGCCGTCGCTCGACCTGGCGGTCTACAAGATGGGCGGCAGCGACGGGCAGTACAAGGAGGAGCTCACGGGGATTCCGCAGACGCTGAAGTACGACGGCTCCCGCGACGCCTGGAAGCCGATTCCGCGGACGCCCTGCCACGACGGCTCGCTGGGAGGCGACGACGGCCTGCGCCGGGTGCTCGAGATGGTCTGCGCCGCCGTCCGCGATTGAGGGCTACAGCAGTTCTTTGATGACCTCGCCGTGGTCGATCGCGGGGACCGGCCGGCCGGCGTGGTCGTTGAACTGCACGTAGGGATCCACGCCCATCACGTGGTAGAGCGTGGCGTGGAAGTCCTGGGGCGTGAGGGGCCGGTCGACCGGCGCCTCGCCCTTGGGATCGGTGGAGCCGACGACGACGCCGCCCTTCAGGCCGCCGCCGCCCATGATGACCGACATCGAGTTGCCCCAGTGGTCGCGGCCCGGCGTGCCCTGCCCGCTCCCGTCGTTCATGCGCGGGGTCCGGCTGAACTCGCCGCAAATCACCACGCAGACCTTCGAGAGGAGGCTGCGCGACGAGAGGTCGTCGAACAGCGTCGACACCGCCGCGTCCACGCGGGGCAGCAGCGTCTCCATGCCTTCCTTCAGGTTCCAGTGGTGGTCCCAGCCGCCCATGAGCACGGTCGTGAAGGTCACGCCCGCCTCGACGAGTCGCCGGGCGAGCAGCGTGCTCTGGCCCCAGCTGTTGCGGCCGTAGCGGTCGCGGAGCTTCTCGTCCTCGGCGCTGATGTCGAAGGCCTTGCGCACCTCGGCGCTGGTCACCAGCTCGTAGGCCTGCTGCTCGAAGCGGTCCATCGCGTCGAAGGTGCCCTTGCCGTCGACGTCGCGCCGCATCGTGTCGAAGCTGCGGAGCAGGCTGCGGCGGTCGCCGATGCGGTCGACCGTGAGCCCCTGCGTCATCTGCAGGTTGCGGACCTTGAATTCCTTCTGGTTCGGGTCGCCTTCGGTCTCGAAGGGATCGTGCGGCTGCCCGAGATAGTTCGCGCCGAAGTAGCCGGGGCGGATCCCGACGGAGCTCGCGTGGGGGACGGCGACGTACGCCGGCATCCCCGCGCGGCGCGCGCCGGTGACCTTCGTGGCGATTGAGCCGATCGAGGGATAGCGGCCCATCGTGTTGGCGCCGGTGGCGCCCGGGCGGCCCGTGAGCATCCGGTGGGCGCCGCCGAAGTGGTCGCCGTCGTTGTGCCAGATGGAGCGGACGATGGAGAACTTGTCTGCAACTTTCGCCTGCTTGGGGAAGAGCTCGCTGATCTGCATGCCCGCGACGTTGGTCTTCATGGGGCGCCACATCCCGCGGTACTCGGCGGGAGCGTCCGGCTTCATGTCGTAGAGGTCCATGTGGCTCGGACCGCCGTCAAGCCAGATCAGGATGACGCGGGTGTCCTTGGAGGGATTGCCGTTGGCGGAGGCTTCCTTGAGGCGCATGAGGCCCGGGAGGCCCAGCGAGGCCAGGCCGGCCACGCCGAGCTGGACGAAGCTTCGGCGGGAGAGGCCGCAGGTATCTGAGGGGCAGGCGCCGGCATCCACTCGGAGCATCGGTTCTCCTTCCACTCCAGACTTCCCCGCTCCGGCGTCGTTGGCTCGCTCACATATACTATGCCCCATCCCCGCGCTCCGGGTGGGAAGAAATTCGTAAAATCGCAGCCCGGCTGTATCTTGCGCCTTCCGGCAGGTGTCGGGTACTCTGTCGCGAACGTCCGCCGGAGGATCCAGATGAGCAGCAAGGCCAGGAAAGCCGACCCCGCCCCCGCCGAGAAACTCGACGCCTGGAAGGTCGCCCAGCAGCAGCTCCGCAACGTCGCCGAGCTCATCGGGCTGGACGAGAACATCTTCGGGATCCTCTCCACGCCCAGGCTCTGCCTGACGGTGTCGGTCCCGATCCGCCACGACGACGGGCGGATCCGCGTCTACACGGGCCACCGGGTGCAGCACTCGACGGCCCGCGGCCCGGGCAAGGGGGGCATCCGCTACCACCCGGACGTCACGCTCGACGAAGTCAAAGCGCTGGCCATGTGGATGACCTGGAAATGCTCCGTCATGGGGCTTTCCTGCCGATCATCGGTCCGGAACGGGACATCCCCGCACCGGACGTGAACACGACGCCGCAGATCATGGCCTGGGTGATGGACACCTACAGCATGAACAAGGGCTACACGGTGCCGGGCGTGGTGACCGGGAAGCCGATCGAGATCGGAGGTTCGCTGGGCCGCTGCACGGCGACCGCGCGCGGACTGATGTTCACGGTGCTCCTGGCCCTCGACAAGCTGGGGCTGAAGAAGGCCGGCCTCCGGGTGGCGGTGCAGGGCTACGGCAACGCGGGGTTCCACGCCGCGAAGCTGCTCCACGAGCAGGGCTTCCGGATCATCGCCTGCTCCACCTCGAAGGGCGGCATCCTGGTCGAGAAGGGCTTCGATCCCGACGCCGTCAACGCCCACTACCAGAAGACGGGCTCGGTCACGGGATACAAAGGGGCCGACTCGGTGACGAACGACGAGCTTCTCGAGCTGGACTGCGACATCCTGCTGCCCTGCGCGCTCGAGGGCCAGATCACGGGGCGGAACGCGTCGCGGATCAAGGCGCGGATCGTGGGCGAGGGGGCGAACGGGCCGACGACGCCCGAGGCGGACGAGATTCTCTACGGCTGCGGCAAGTTCGTGATCCCCGACGTGCTGGCGAACGCGGGCGGCGTGACGGTCTCGTACTTCGAGTGGGTCCAGGCGCTCCAGGAGTACTTCTGGAGCGAGAAGGAAGTGAACGCGAAGCTGAAGGAGCTGATGGACCGGGCTTTCGAGTCGGTGTACTCGGTCCACCAGGACCGCAAGATCGACATGAGGCGGGCCGCCTACGTGGTGGCGGTGTCGCGGGTGGCGGAGGCGCATCGCCTGCGCGGCCTCTATCCCTAAGACGGCCGCATGGGTTGAGGAACCCATAAGCTTTTTCTTCGTGATCCCCGAAAATCATCGAAATTCCTCGGCACGCCCGGGGCGTATAAAATATGGATGCAGGAGGGGTGACACGAACGTGAGCGACAGGAGCGGGAGCGAATGATCGGTTGACCCCGGGCGGCCGGCAGGGACGCCCGGGAGGAGCGGGATCGTCGTAGTCCTCCAGCGCTTCTTCGGATTGTGCCGAAGAAGATTAGGAGAGGCGAACGATGATCACCACGACCTGCCTGGCCACCCTCTGGCTCCTGGGCGCCGCCGAAGCCGGCAACGCCGCCGCCGTCGAGGCCAAACGGCTGGCCTCCGCCCCCCAGGACTCGAAGCTCAAGAGCGTCTTCCTCAGCCCCGACCCCCGCCGCCTCGCCCTCATCGCCAAGCGCGGCGCCAAGGAGTTCGCGGTCGTCGACGGCATCCCCGGCGAGGAGTTCGACGCCGTCTCCCCGCTCACCTTCAGCCCCGACGCTCGGAACCTCGCCTACATCGCCCGCAACGGCGTCGAGCAGTACGCCGTCGTCAACGGCTTCCGCAGCGAAGCCTACGACCTGATCCAGTCGCCCACCTTCAGCCCCAACAGCGCCCGCTTCGTCTACGCCGCCTCGAAGGGCACGCGCCGCTACCTCGTCCTCGACGGCCGGCGCGCGAGCGACTACGACTCGCTGACCCCGCCCTTCGTCTTCAGCCCCGACAGCCGGCACCTCGCCTACGTCGCGGGCAACTCGGGCAAGGAGTTCGTGGTCAGCGAGGGCGTCGCGCA
>JACQFK010000081.1 GCA_016200125.1 Planctomycetota bacterium | reverse complement strand
TCGCGGCCGCGTGGCGCTGCCACCTTCGGCTCTGTCCGCAATCCTGGCATGGAATCCGCCTCCGCGGCTACATCGAAAAACTGGAACAGGCAGCGGCCGATGAACTTCCGTTCCTGCCGGACGAGAAAATTGCGTTGCTGGCGCCGGCGGCGCAGGCGGACTACTGGGCGTCGCGACTCGTCGAGGCCCGGGCGCTGGACTGGCGGGGACGCACCTGTTTCTGCGATGGATTCCTGGAGAAAGACGCGGTCGCCGATGCGCTTCTGGCGCTGGGACGGACGGCCATCCCCGCCCTGCTGCAAAGGCTCGGGCAATCCCGGCTCACGCGGATGGTCGAGATTGAACATTCGAGCCATTCCATCGATCTCCGGCCTTGGACGGTCCATGAGGCGGCTGAACATCTCCTTCGCAAGATCGTGGGCTTCTATGCCGGACGGAGCAATGAGCCGGAGAAAGCGGCAGGGGGCTGGTGGGCCTGGTGGAGCCGGGCTCGGGAGCAGGACGAGAAGACCTGGTGGCGCGAGTGGATCGAGGGCGACGGCGACCGCTCCCGGAGCGGCGCCCTCCACCGGCTGGTCGAGGCGGACGGGGATCAGGCCGCTCCCTGGGTGCTGATCGCCTTGGAGAAGGGCGAGTCCTTCGACCTCTTCGACGTGCTCCAGGCGGCAAGGCAGATTCCCTCCGAAGCCGTCGTCCCGTCGCTCCGGGCGCTTCTCCACCGTCAGAGCCGCGACGCCTTCATCGTCGCGGAGACCGCGGACGCCCTGGCTCAGCACGGGGATGCATCGGGGCTGGATCATCTCCGGGCCGAGGTCCTGCGGGTGCGGGACGGAGCGTCGGATGCCTGGGCCATGAAACAATACCTGCAGGCCCTGGCAGGGTCGGGGCGCGAGGAGGACTTCGCTCTGGCGCTGGAGACGGCCTGCGGCGAATCCTCTTCAACAGAATCGCGGCGGGGAGCCTTCGAGGCGCTGTCCTGGGCCACGAGTCTCGGGCATCTCGCGAACAAGCCGATTGCGACTCCGGAACTCTTTCACCAGGCGGGTTCCGTCGTGGCCGGGCGCCTGGGAGACCGGCGCCCCTCCGGAGACTACTCCCTCCCGCGATTCTGCGACCAGGCCGCCTCGCTGCTGCGGCAGTGGTTTCCCGGAAAAGCCGTCTTCAAGTACGACGCGCCGGCGCCCGAACGGAACCGCCAGATCCGGGAGATGCAGAAGTGGGCGGAGGGATTCTTTGATTAAGGGGGCGCCAGCACCTTGATCCCGCCGGGGACGATCTCGAAGTCGCCCGGAAGGCGGCCGGCGGGATCCCCGTCGACCTGGATCGGAACGGGCCGTCCGTCCGTCGAGGTCAGCCGCACCCGCTTCGCCGTGTGAAACGTCACGTCGCCCATCCGGTACTCGTATCCCGTCAGCCATCCCAGGATCGCGGCCCAGAACATGCGCACGACGTCGCGCTTGCAGCGCGCGTGCTGGACCATCACCTCGAAGCTCTGGTTGTCGGGCCGCGCCCGCGGCGTGAACACGAGAGGGCCGCCATAGCTCGGGACGTTCGAGATCGTGACCCACGCGGCCTCGGAAGTCAGGCGGACGCCGTCGATCTCGACCGAGATCCGCGGCACGCTGTATTCGAGGATGCTCTTCAGCCCCCAATAGACGTACTGCCACATTCGGATCGGGCCGGTCCGCGCCGCGTGGAAGACGTGGACCACGTGGGCGTCGTAGCCGATGCTGGCGAACAGGAGGAACTTGCGTCCGCTGACCCGCTCGATGCCCAGGTCCCAGACCTTTTCGCGCCCCTCCCGGAGGACGCGGGCGAGCCCTTCCGGACTGCGCGGCAGGCGCAGCTCCTTGGCCAGCACGTTGGCCGTCCCGCTCGGGAGCATCGCGAGGGGCGGCGCGCCCACGTCGGGCAGCCCGTTCAGGACCTCGTTGACCGTGCCGTCGCCGCCCGTGGCCGCCAGCGCGGCGAAACCGGCGGCGCCGGCCGCGAGCCGCCGCGCGTCGCCCCCCTTCTGGGTGGGCTGGAGATCGACCGTGCAGCCCTGGCGGCGGAGCAGGTCGGTGACCGCGTTCGCGAGCCGCGCCGCCTTTCCCCGGCCTGAAACGGGATTTACGATGATCTTGATGCGGTCGCGCACGGACGCGATTCTACGATATAATCGAAATCCCCTCGATGAAGATTGAACGCCTCGAACTCCTCCAGTTGCGCCTGCCCTTCGTCCGCTTCTTCGAGACGAGCGCCGGCCGCGTCCACGAGCAGGAGGTCCTGATCGTCCGCGCGGAGTCGGGCGGGCTGACGGGATACGGCGAGGTCCCCGCGTCGGCGGCGCCCCGGACGGGCCCCGAGACCGTGCAGACCGCGTGGCACGTCATCCGCGACTTCCTCGCGCCCCGGCTCAAGGGGCAGGAGATCGCGGCGCCCGGGCCGATCTCCGAGCTGTTCTCCTTCGTCCGCGGGAACAACCTGGCCAAGGCAGGCATCGAGATGGCGGTGCTCGACCTGTTCGGCCGGACGCAGAACCGGCCCCTCTGGCAGATCCTGGGCGGCGAGCGGACCGAGATTCCCGTCGGGACCGGCCTGGGCGTCGAGGAATCGATCGGCGACCTCCTCGCCGCCGCCGAGAAGGCCCTTTCGGAGGGATACCAGCGGCTCACGCTCAAGATCCGGCCGAGGTGGGACGTCGATGTCGTGGCGGAGCTCCGCCGGGCCTTCCCCGCCGCTCCCCTCGCGGTCGACGCCGGCTCGGCGTACTCGCTCTCGGATCTCGACCATCTCGTGAAGCTCGACGCGTTCGAGCTTCAGATGATTGAGCAGCCGCTGTCCTGGGACGACACCGTCGACCCTGCGAAGCTCCAGGCGAGGCTGCGGACGCCCCTCTGCCTGGGCGAATCGATCCGGTCCTACGACGACGCGCGGCGCGCCTTCGAGCTGGGATCCTGCCGGATCGTGAACGTGAATCCGGCCCGCACGGGCGGGCTCTACGGCGCGAAGATGATCCACAATCTCGCGCGGGCCCGCAAGGCGCCGGTCTGCTGCGGCAGCCTCCTCGAGACGGGCGTCGGCCGCGCCCACAACATCGCGCTCGCGACGCTGCCGAACTTCACGCTGCCCGGCGACATTCCTCCGAGCGGTCGGCTCTATGCGGAGGACGTCGTCGATCCGCCTGTCGTGGTCACTCCTCAAGGCAGCATCGGGGTGCCCAAGGGCGCGGGGATTGGCTATAATGTCGTCGAGAAACGTCTGACCCGGTACTGCGTGCGAAGGGAATATGTCCTGTCCTAAATGCAACGCGGAGCTGCCCCAGGGGAGCTCCTTCTGCAACAAGTGCGGCGCGTCGCTCACGGCCGCCCCCGCGGCGCCGGCGGCCCTCCATCCGCTGCAGCCGCCGATCGCCAACGTCCAGATGGAGCCCGAGCAGGAGCTCTGGAAGGGGCGCTTTTCGGGGAAGGCGCAGGGGCACTGGTGGGTCCTCTGGTTCATCGAGATGCCGGTCCTGGTCTTCCTTTGGCTCCGCTTCGTCTCGTCGGACGACCGCGTGAAGCCCTACGCGAAGTGGGTCTTCGGTGCCGCCGACGTCCTGCCCGTGCTCCTGATCCTCTGGAACCTGGTGATCGAGAAGCTTTCCACCCGATACCGCCTGACCACCCATCGTCTCTTCAAGGAGACCGGGATCCTCTCGCGGGAACTCAACGAGGTCGAGCTCGTGCGCGTGGACGACGTCGCCGTGCGGCAGAACCTCATCCAGCGGATCTTCAACGTCGGGATCGTCACGGTGATCTCGCCGCACGACCAGACGGAGCCGCACCTGGAACTCGTCGGGATCGAGAACCCGATCGAGGTCAAGGAGATGATCCGCACCCACGTGCGGCGGCGCCGGCAGGGGTCGCTCAACGTGGAGAACGTTTAGTGGCCGCGCCCCGGAACCGCACGCTGGTTCTCACGGACGCCGATCGAAAGGAGCCCGTCCCCGCCCTCTCCGGACGCCCCCTGCCCGACCGGATCTATTGCGGCGATGCCCTCGAGGGCCTGAAGGTTTGTCCCCCCGCCGACCTCATCTTCGCGGATCCTCCTTATGATGCGGCTCCCGACTGGCACGGTCGCTGGATCGACGAGGCCGCGCGGGCGCTGCGTCCGGGCGGATCGATCTACGTCTGCTGCGACTGGACCTTCTCGGGAACGATCCAGGCGGCGCTCGGTCGCCGGCTCACGGTGCGCAACCGGATCACGTGGCGGCGGGAGAAGGGGCGCGGGGCGAAGCGCAACTGGAAGCAGAACATGGAGGACATCTGGTTCGCCACGAAAGGCGACGACTACGTCTTCAACCTGGTGAAGTGGAAGAAGCCGGTGATCGCGCCCTACCGCGTGAACGGGAAGCCCAAGGACTGGGTCGAGGAGAACGGCGAGCGCTACCGGATGACCCATCCCTCGAACATCTGGATCGATCTCTGCGTGCCCTTCTGGTCGATGCCCGAGAACACGCCCCACCCCTACCAGAAGCCCGAGAAGCTGGTCGAACGGGTGATCGAGGCGTCCAGCCGTCCCGGCGACCTGGTGGTCGACCCCTTCCTCGGCTCGGGCACGACGGCCGTCGTTGCGCGCCGTCTGAAGCGCAGCTTTCTGGGCTTCGAGATCGAGCCCGACCACGTCCGGCTGGCGCTCAAGCGCCTCGCGGTCCGCCCCTAGGCCGGCGATCGGTCATGTCACAAAACAACCTGTTTGTTTTGTGACACGAGCTACTTCATGGCCTCGAGGTAGGTCCGGAGCTCCCCATCCAGCTGCGCGCAGGACTTTCCCGCCAGGCGCTCGAAGGCCGCGACGCCGTCCTTCCCGGAGAGCACCTCGTTGACGTAGGCCTCGATCTGCTTCGGCGTGACCTTCGCGGAGAGATAGTGGGCCAGGGCCCAGGAGTGGGCGTAGTAGGCCGTCCTGCGCTCGGCCAGCGTGCCGTGCGACAGCGTGAACATCTCGGCGCCGCCGCGGACGACCTTCTCGACCGGGAACACCGTGCGGAGGACGTAGCGCTCCGCCATCAGCTTGAGGAAGTCGGGGTGCGATGCGCCGTGGACGAGCATTCCGGATTCCACCACGCTCCGCTCGAAGTAGCAGGCCATCCCCTCGTGGAGCCAGCGGGGGAACTCCTTCTGGCCGGAGCCTTCCCAGAGGTAGTTGGACGCGAAGGCGTGGAAGCCCTCGTGGAAGAGCGTCTCGAACATCAGGCTGTTCTGGCCGGCGATCACCTTCTCGTTCCGGTCGATCAGCTGCGTGCACTTCTCGATCGCGTCGTTCGCCTTGCGGCGGGCGTCCTGGAGCTCCTTCTGCGCCTGGGCCTTGCCGTCCTTGAGCTCGTCCAGCGCCTGCTTCTCCTGCCGGTCGATGTCCTGGATCCGCTGCTCCTTGCCGCCCTGCCCGTCCGAGCGGATCCGGCGCCGGAGCTCCATGGCCTCGTCCTGGATGCGCTGCCGGAGGTCGCGGACGAGGGTGACGATCTTCCGCTCCACGTCCTGCGCCTGGTTCCGGAAGCGCTCGATGTCCTTCTGGG
>JACQFK010000050.1 GCA_016200125.1 Planctomycetota bacterium | reverse complement strand
TCTTCATCGGCGTCGCGGTGACGAGCCACGACGCGGCGATGCTGAACTGCGCGATCGTGGACTCCGTCGGCGGCAGCGGCGGCTGGGCGGGCGCGACGGCCGCGCTGCCGGTCCAAAAGAGCGGCGGAGGAGGGGGAGGCTGCGGCCTGACGGGCCTGGAAGTCCTGCTGCTCCTCCGAACCCTTCGGCGCCGCCGTTTGTCCTGATCCCATGCGGCTTACGCTCCTGGCCGTCCTGCTCGTCGCGGCCGCTCCGCAGGACCGCGCCTTCGACGAGGGCGCGGAGGGGAAGGCCTCGCTGCGCAACGCCGGCGCCGTGCCGGTCCTCCAGCTCTACGGCAGTCCCGACGAGATGGGCGCGCAGTACGGCCGGCTCCTGAAGAAGCAGATCGCGGCGGTCCACAAGGACGTGGGTCAGAAGTTCATCCAGGCCCTGGGGGGAGCGCCCGTCGAGAAGAAGCTGCGCGAGGAGACGCGGGGGATGATCGCCGCGATCCCTCCGGCGGTCGCGGCGGAGATGAAGGCCGCCGCGCGCGAGGCGGGGCTCGCCTTCGACGACTACCTGCTCTTCAACACGATGTTCGACGTCGAGCACGGCGGAAAGCGGCTCGGCGGCTGCAGCACGATGGCTGCGACCGGCGCCGCCGCCGCCAACGGCGAGCCTCTCATGGGCCGCAACTTCGATCTGCCGCAGCCCTTCTGGGGGATGTCGCCCTACGGGCTCGTCGTGGTCCGCCATCCCGAGAAGAAGATGGCCTGGGCGGCGGTGACCCATCCGCTCTTCGCGGGGACCCACGCGGGGATCAACGAGAAGGGGCTCGCGGCCGGCGCCACCGCCGGCGTGCCGGGCAACGGCTACGCCCCCAACGGCCTGTCGAGCATGATGCTTTTCCGCCGCGTGCTCGAGGAGGCCTCGACGGCCGCGGAGGCGGAGAAGATCCTGAAGGGAGCGAAGGCGACGGTGGCGACGACGCTCATGGTGCTCGATCCGAAGGGCGGGAACTTCGTCGCCGAGATCTCGCCCGAGAAGGTGGCTTTCCGCCGGCCCGAGAAGGACACGCTGCACGAGACGAACCACTTCCGCTCCCCCGAGCTCTTCCAGAAGGTGGACTGCCCGCGCTTCCGCTGGCTGGACGAGAACTTCAAGGGGAAGTCGGGGATCGACGAGGAGGCGATGAAGAAGGCGCTCGCGGGCGCCGCGCCGTCGACCAATCTCCAGTCGATGATCTTCTTCCCGACGCGCCGCTCGCTCCTGCTCTCGTCGGGCACGCTCCCCGCGGCGAAGGGGACCTTCGCGCCCGTGGGGGCCGACCAGCTCTTCCCGAAGTAGCGCCGCGGCTGGCACGCCGGTTGCTCCCTGTTCTCCCGCCTTCACCGCGCGCGGATTTCCCGCGCGGGTGGGCAGGAGTCTGCACAGTGAGCCCTGATCGGCGCCGCTCCCTCGGCGAGCTGGCCGCGATGTTCGTGACGGTCGCGCTCTTCCTGCTTTTCGAGAACGTCCTGCATCTCAAGCTGCAGTTCCTGGTTCCCTGCATCGTCGCCTGGACGGCCTACGTCGCCCATCGCCTGGCGAAGGAACGGACGCTCGCCGCCGCCTGGGGGATCCGGCTCGACAACCTGAAGTCCGCCGCGCCGCCGATCCTCGGGTTCTTCGCCCTCGGAGCCGCGGCGCTGTTCGCCTGGCGCCGCGCCTTCGGCGGACTCGCGATCCCGGCGGGCGCCTGGGTGATCTTCCTGCTCTATCCGGTGTGGTCGTTCCTGCAGCAGTTCGTCCTCCAGGCGCTCGTCGCGTCGAACCTCGAGCGGCTGGGGATGGCGCGGGCCGCGGTCGTGCCGATCGCGGCGGCGCTCTTCGGCCTGGCCCATCTTCCCGACTGGCCCCTCGCGGGGCTCTGCGCCGCGTCGGGGCTCGCGTGGACGGCGATCTACCTGCGCTGGCGCCATCTGCCGCTGCTGGCGCTCACGCACGCGTGGCTCGGCGCGCTCGCCTTCTACTGGGTCCTCGGCCGGGATCCCTGGGGCGAGATGTTCAATCGTTGACGGGGCCTCCGTTGTTTTCTAGGGTGAGTTCCGAACGGAGGTCTTTCATGGCCGATCCCACCCGCCGCGACGTCCTTTCCGCCATCTCCACTTTCGGCGTGGCCGCGATGCTTCCCGGGGTCCTGCCCGGCTGCGGCACGACGGACGGGCCGGCCGGGGCGCCCGCGGCGCCGGGAGGGGCGACCACCGTCATCACCAAGCGCAAGTCGGACCTCATCCGCGACGAGAACGAGAAGCCCGGCGCCAAGGACTGGATGCTGGTCAAGCCGGCCATCGACCGCGCCGTCAAGTACCGCTGCCCCTGGATCGAGGGCTATTTCTCGAGGGCAAGCGTCCGTGCCGGCGAGACGGTCACGCTCCACGTGAGCACGAACCCGGAGTCGAAGTTCGCCGTCGATCTCTACCGCATGGGCTGGTACGGCGGCGCGGGCGCGCGGCTCATCGCCAACCTCGGGACCTTCGAGGGGAAGATCCAGGAGGATCCGCGCGTCGCCCCGCACCGCCTCCGCGAATGCGCGTGGGAGCCCTGCACGAAAATCAGCGTCTCCCCGGACTGGCCGAGCGGGATCTACCTCGCGAAGCTGACCGCGGAGCGCGAGGGCCTGCAGAGCTACGCGATCTTCATCGTGCGGGACAACCGCCGCGCCGACTTCATGGTCCAGTGCTCCGACACCACCTGGCAGGCCTACAACCGCTGGCCGAGCCAGTACTCCCTCTACGACAACGGCGACAGCCAGTGGTACTGGGGCACGGGCATCGACGTCAGCTTCGACCGACCCTACGGCCGCTACTGCCAGCCGGGCATCGTCGACCAGGCGCTCTCGACCGGCTCCGGCGAGTGGCTCCTCTGGGAGTTTCCGCTCGCCTTCTGGCTGGAGCAGCAGGGCTACGACGTGACCTACGTCTCCAACCTCGACACCCACGCCGATCCCGCCGGCCTCAAGCGCGCCAAGGGCTTCCTGTCGGTGGGCCACGACGAGTACTACAGCCTGCCGATGTTCAACAACCTCAAGCAGGCGATCGCCGACGGCTTGAACGTCGCCTTCCTCTCGGGCAACACCTGCTGCGGCCTGATCGAGCTCCTGCCCGGGAAGGACGGGACGCCGAACCGCATCCTCCGCCGCCTGGACCGCTTCGGCCCCGCCGACGATCTGGGGAACAAGACCTTCCCCGACATGAAAACGCTCCCGCGTCAGGCCCCCAACGAGAGTTCGCTCATCGGCGCCCGGAGCACGGGCCCGGTGGTCGGCGGCGCCCCCTGGACCTGCGCGAAGCCCGACCACTGGCTCTTCGCGGGCAGCGGTATGAAGGAGGGGGACGGCATCCCCGGCCTCGTGGGCTGGGAATGGCACGGCGAGCCGGCCGACATCCCGGGGCTCGAGATCGTCGCGAAGGGCGAGACCAACAGCGGCGCGGGGAAGGGCGTCTACACCGCCACCCTCTATCCGGGCGCGAAGGGCAACATCGTGTTCAATGCCGCGACCTGCTGGTGGGCCGACGGCCTGTCGGCGCCGCCCGGCTACCTCCATCCGAAGGCCCACGGCGCGGAGCCCAAGGGCCCGGACCCGCGCGCCCAGAAGATCACCGCCAATCTTCTGGAGCGGATGAAGAACTCCTAGGGCCCGCCGGCAGATGAGCGTCACCGGCTCGACGTCCGACGCCGCCCGCAAGGGCCGCCAGGGCAAGAAGGCCCTGGGCTGCTTCGGCGGCGTCTTCATCCTGTTCGGCCTCGGCTTCTCCGCCGTCTTCCTCTGGCCGGTCGTCCGCATCATCGAGGCGCAGAACTGGCGGGAGACGCCCTGCACGATCCTGGACAGCGGCGTGCAAAGCCACGGAGGAGGGAAGGGCGGGCCGACCTACAGCATCGAGGTCCGCTACGAGTACCTCGTGGACGACCAGCGCCACGTCTCCACGCGCTACAAGTTCATGACCGGCTCCTCGAGCGGCTACGAGGGCAAGGCCGAGGTCGTGAGGCGCCTGCGGCCCGGCACCCAGACGGTCTGCTATGTCGACAAACGCAATCCGTCCGAGGCGGTGATCGAGCGCGGCTTCACGGCGGACCTCCTGTTCGGCCTGATTCCCCTGCTCTTCGTGGGGATCGGCGCGGCCGTCCTGTTCGGCGCCTTCGTGTACAAGGGGAAGCCGAAGCCGACCGCCGGATCTGCGGATCCGCAGCCTCCGACCGCGGGCGGCCGGCCGGCGACCCTGAAAGCCTCGGCGTCGCCCGCGGGCCGCCTGGGCTGCGCGCTCGTCTTCGCGCTCTTCTGGAACGGCCTCGTCTCCCTCTTCGTCGGCAGCACGATCACGGACTGGAGCCGGGGGAAGGGCGACGGCTGCGCCACCGCGTTCCTGATCCCCTTCGTGCTCGTGGGGGCCGGGCTGATCGTGCTGTCGATCTACTTCTTCCTGGCGCTGTTCAATCCTCGGCCGCTGATCCGGGTGAGCAGCGCCGCCGCCGCGCTCGGCGATACCGTCGAGATCGAGTGGGAGACCACGGGCAACGTCGACCGCATCAAAGTGTTCACGATCACCCTGCAGGGCCGCGAGGAGGCGACCTACCGCCGCGGCACCTCGACGAGGACGGACAAGGCGACGTTCCTGACGCTGACGCTCGTGAGCCTCACGCGCGGCCGGGACGCGCGCCGCGGCAAGGCGAAGGTGCAGATCCCGCCCGACACGATGCACAGCTTCAAGAGCGCGAACAACAGGTTCCTCTGGTCCTTCCACGTGACGGGCGACATCCCGAGGTGGCCCGACATCAAGGAGGAGTTCGCCTTCGAAGTCCTGCCCCGGCGTCCGGGAGGCCCGTCATGAGCCGGATGCACCTGGAACTCGCCGATTCGAAGACGAAGTACCGGCCGGGCGAGACGCTCGAGGGCGTGGCGTTCTGGGAGCTGGACGCCGCCCCGAAGACGATCGAGGTGCGCCTCTACTGGCAGACCCAGGGGAAGGGCACCGTGGACCTGGAAGTGGTGCGGACGGCGAGGTTCGACGGTGCCGGGGCCCGCGACCGGCGGGCCTTCCACCTGACGATCCCGCCCTCGCCCTACAGCGTCTCGGGCACGCTGGTGTCGATCGTCTGGGGCGTCGAGCTCGTGGCGGAGCCCAAGGGGGATGCCGCGAACATCGAGATCACGGTCTCCCCCACGGGCGAGGAAGTGCGGCTGGACCGCACGAAGCCGGCGTGAGGGCTCGGGACAATCCGTTCCGCACGGAGCGGATCCTGGAGCTCCGGTACCGGCTCCCTTCGAGCTGGGATGAGCTGCTCGATCGCTGGGAGGCGCTGGGCCGCCGGGCCGCGATCGTCGGCCCCCACGGGACCGGGAAGACCACGCTGCTCGAGGATCTCGCGCCGAAGCTCCGCGCCCGGGACTATGCCGTCCACGAGCTGCGGCTCGATGCGGAGCATCCGGACTTCGAGCCGGGGATTCTCGAGAGCTGCTTCCGGTCGCTCGGCGGCCGCGACGTGATCCTGCTCGACGGCGCCGAGCAGCTGGGAAAGTCCTCCTGGTCGCGGTTCGAGCGGCGGTCGCGCGCGGCGGCGGGGCTCGTGGTCACGTCCCATCGCGCGGGCCTGCTCCCCACGCTGATCGAAACCCGGACGACGCCGGAGCTGCTGGTGGAGCTCGTCGCGCAGCTCCTGGGGGACTGCCCTCCGGAGATCCGCGCCCTCGCGCCCCGCTTGTTCAAGAAGCACCGCGGAAACCTGAGGGAGGCGCTGGGGGAGCTCTACGA
>JACQFK010000068.1 GCA_016200125.1 Planctomycetota bacterium | reverse complement strand
GACCTCCTCGAGGACATCCCACTCCGGCGCACCGGGGGACGGCGGCCGCGGCGCATTCTCCGAGGGACAGGAGGGCAGTTCCCGAAACACTCCGCGCTCCATCTTGGCCAGGAGCGTCAACCGCGGGTCGCGAACCGTCGCCGAAAGCCGGACCAGAACGCGGCGCGTCGGAGCATCGGGCGCCTGATGGTAGGCGGCCCAGACTTCCTCCCAGGGACGGTGACTGTCCGGGTCGAAGCCGATCGCATAAGCCGTCTCTCGCGCGCGCGCTTTCAGCTCGACATCTTCGCTCGCGAGGGCCTTGCGAAGGAGGGGATATGCGCCCCTGCCCAGGCGGATCAGCTGCTGCTGCGCGGCGCCTCGCTCGGCGGCCTGTTCGCTTCCGAGGCGCTCCAGGAGCGTCTCATCCTGGAGAAGGGCCAGGGCCAGGAGAAGCGGGGTGATCACCCGCTATTTCAGACGTCCCGCCGCTCACAATCCATGCTGCTCCATCTTCTTCCGGAGCGTCATGCGGTTGATGCCCAGCAGCTCGGCCGCCTTCACCTGGTTGGAGTTCGTCTGTTCGAGCACGCGGCGGAGCAGCGCCTTCTCCCAGCGCGCCTCGACGTGGCGGTAGAGGTCGCCGGGCTGGCCCTGCGCCACGAGCTTCTCCACCAGCTCGCGGATGCGGGCCTCGAGGTCCGATTCCCCCAGCGGCTTGGGGGAGGTGACCGTCTCGGGGAGATGCTCGGGCCGGATCGGCGTCCCCCGGGCGAGCACCACGCCCCGCTCGATCGCGTTGCGGAGCTCGCGCACGTTGCCGGGCCAGGAGCAGTTCTTCAGCATCTCCAGCGCCTCGGTCGTGATGCCCGCGCCGCGCGCAAGATCAAGATAGTAGGCCACCAGCAGCGGGATGTCCTCGCGCCGCTCCCGCAGGGGCGGGATGTCGATCCGGACGACGTTGAGGCGGAAATAGAGGTCCTCGCGGAAGCGCCCCTCCCGCACCCGCTCCTCGAGGTTCTGGTTGGTGGCCGAGACGATCCGCACGTCCACCGACACGGCATCGGTCCCGCCGACGCGCTCGAACTGCCGCTCCTCGAGGAAGCGGAGCAGCTTCACCTGCGCGGACAGCGAGATCTCGCCCACCTCGTCCAGGAACACGGTGCCCCCGCCGGCCACCTCGAACTTGCCGGGCTTCTGGCGGATCGCGCCCGTGAAGGCCCCCTTCTCGTGGCCGAAGAGCTCGCTCTCGAGCAGCGTCTCGGGGATCGACGCGCAGTTGATCGCCTCGAAGGGCCCGCTGGCGCGCGCGCTGTTGTAGTGGACCGCGCGGGCCAGCAGCTCCTTGCCCGTCCCGCTCTCGCCCATGAGCAGCACGGTCGCGTCGCTCCCGGCGACCGCGGCGACCTTCTTGAAGACCTCCTGCATCAGGGGCGACTTGCCGACGATGCCCTTCAGGTTCTCGGTCTTCCGCAGGGTCTCCACTTCGCGGCTCAGGCCCGCGCCCTTGATCGACCCCTGGATGAGCGCCCGCGCCTGGTCGAGCTCGACGGGCTTCGAGAGGTACTCGACGGCGCCCAGCTTCATCGCCCGCACCGCGGTGTCGAGCGTGCCGTGGGCGGTGATGACGACGTACTTCGACCGGGGGGCCACGCGGCGGACCTCCTCGAGCGCGGTGAGGCCGTCCATGCCGGGCAGCTTCACGTCCATGAAGACCAGGTCCGGCTGCTCCGCGCGCGCGATCTCGATGCCCTTTTCCGCCGTCGCGGCCGAGAGAAAGGCGTGGCCGAGGTTTTCGACGAGCTTGCGGAAGATCCAGATGATGGATTCCTCGTCGTCGACGACCAGCACCTTAGCCATTCGGAAGCTCTATCCAGAAGGTGGTTTCGCCGGGCGCCGTATCATACCCGATCGCGCCCCCGTGGTCCTCGACGATCCGCTTGGTCAGCGCCAGCCCCAGCCCCACGCCGTCCTGCTTGGTGGTCACGAAGGGCTCGAAGACCTTCGCGCCCACCGCGGCGGGAACGCCGCTGCCGCGGTCGCTGACCGCGAAGCGGACCCTGCCGTCGTGCGGCGCCACCGAAACGCGGAGCGGGCCGCCCGCGGGCATCGCCTGGGCGCCGTTGAGGATCAGGTTCATCGCGCAGCGCTTGAAGCGAGCCACGTCGACCTGGACCCCGGGCACCGCCGCGTAGGCCTTCTCGACGCGGATGCCGAGATGCTCGAGGCGGCGGCGCATGAGCTCCAGCACGTCGTCGACGACGAGCTCCAGCTTCACCGCCTCCTTGCGCAGCGGCTGGGAGGCGCCGGTGAGCTCCGCGGCGATGAGCTCCAGCCGCTCGATCTCGCGCAGGATCAGGTCGAAGGACTCCGCGTCCTTCGCCCCCTCGCGGAGCATCTGGACCGTCATCTTCATGGAGGAAAGGGGATTGCGGATCTCGTGGGCGACGCCCGCCGCCATCTGGCCCATGACGCCGAGGCGCTCCGCCCGGCGGACCTCGGCGAGCATGCGGTTCATGGCCTCGACCAGGTGGTCGAGCTCCGCGCCGCCTCCGACGGGCGCCACGTCGCCCGCGGGCATCGCCTTCGCCTGGTCCGCCAGCCGCTCCAGGGGCCGCGCCAGCGTCCCCGCCGTCAGCAGCCCCAGCAGCAGGACGAGCGCCAGGCCGCCCGCCGCCACGCCGGCCAGCGGGAGGATCGCGCCCCGCTTCTCGGCGGAGACCACCTCGGAGCGGTAGCTCATGATGAGCTCGTGATCGGGTCCGAGGGAGGCGCGGTAGACGTAGTCCCCCCTGGCGGGCGCGCCCGGCGCGTCGTCCCTCACCGACTCGGCGCCGTAGGCGTTCTTCACGAAGTCGAGGACCTTGTCGTTCAGGAGCCCGGGCTTGGCGGAAAGGAAGCGGGCGAGGTCGGCGGTCTGGACGGCCAGGCGGTGCTCCACCGCGTTGGCGATCAGCAGCGTGGAAAGGACGGCGGTGGCGACGAAGGCGACCAGGAAGAGGGCGAAAAAGGAGAGCAGGATCCTGCGGCGGATTCCCATCCCTTTCGACTATAGGGGAAGGGGGTTTACTTGTCGATCTTGAAGGTGGCCTTGTGCTTGGCCCACCAGATCTCCCATTCCTTCACGGTGGTCCATTTCTCGCCGGAGATCATCTGCATCGCCTTGACCGTCGCCGGAAGGACGGCCTTCGCCAGCGCCGCCTTGGGGTCGCTGCCTCCGTTCGGCACGCTGTAGCCGCCGTAGCTGGCGCCCGCGCCGGCGTTCTTGGCCTGCGCGTCGATCTTCTCGTACTTCTTCATCAGGCTGATGATCAGGTCGATCGAGCTGAGGTTCCGGATCTCCGCGGCCGCCAGCAGCGCCGCGGAGGCCACGTCCTTGTCCTTGTCCTCGAAGAACCCGTGGATCGCGGGCAGCGCCGAATCGTCGTCGAGCTTGCTCAGGCCCTGGAAAATGGCTTCCATGACCTTCGGTTCCTTGGCATTGGCGTTGAGGCCCCTCACGAGCATCGGGGTGACCTGCTTCTTGTAGTCGCTGAAGCCGCCCAGCGCGAGAGCCGCCGCCTTGCGGACGGGTTCGGTGTCGGTCCCCAGAAGTCCCCCGAGCGTCGCGGCGGTCTTCTCGGATTTCGTCGCGCCGAGCTCGGTCACGGCGGAGGCGCGGGCCGGGGCGGACGGATTGGCCATGTCCTTCTTGAACTTCTTGATCGCGTCGTCGACGCCGATATCGTCGCCCGCCCAGGCGGCGGGAAGGGACGCGGCCAGAAATGCGAGAGTCAGAAGCGCCTGGGTCATGGACATGCCTCCCTCAGATCCGCCCCGCCTACCCATAATGGGTGACTGAAGATTAGAGTATCTCCGGGGGCTGAAAAGTACAGATTTCTACTCGGGGTCCTTGAAGGTCCCCTTGTTCTTGCGCCACCAGTCGTTGGCGGCCCGGAGGTCCTTGAAGTCCTCGCCCGTGATCTTCTTGAGGGCGCTCTCGACCGCCGGGGTCAGGTCGCGCTTGCGCTTGAGCTGCTCGTCCTGGTAGCTCTGGCCGACGCCGCCTCCGACGCCGCCGATTCCGCCGATGCCGCCGCCGAGGCCGCCGCCTCCGCTGCCGCCCTTGTCCTCCTTGATGGAATCCATCTCCTTCCACAGGCTGAGCAGCGGGTCGATCGCGTCCTTGCTCCGGATCTTCGCGCAGCTGTCGACCGCTTCCTTCGCCGCGTCGACCTCCTTGTGGCGGAACAGGTTGGCCAGCTTGGAGATGATGCCCTTGTACTCGGTGTCACCGGCGTAGCGGATGCACTTGACGACGCTTTCCTTCTCCTTCTGGCTGCCGGCCGCGGCGACCAGCGTCTCGGCCGCATCCTTGTCCTTCTTGTACTTGCCGATCTGCTCGGCCGCGGCGACCGCGACCTCCGCGCCCCGGGAGAGGTAGCTCTTGAGCTCGACGAGGACCTTGGGATGCTGGAGGGCGCCCAGGCCTTCGATCGCGCGCGCGACGTCCTTGTCCGTCTTCGCGGTCTTGAGCTCCTTCTTGAAATCGGCGATCTTGGCCTTCGCCTCCTCTTCCTTCTTCTTCTCTTCCTCGTTCTGCGCGAACGCGGAAGCCGCCAGGATCAGCCAGATCGCCGCTGTCTTGCACACCATGTTCAGCTCCTGATTTGTCCTTCTCGGGTCAACGCGGGCGCGACGGAGGAACGGGCGACGGGGACCCCAGCGGCAGCGTCGTGGGCGGCGTCGGCGGAACCGTCTGCGACGGCCCCGCGTTCATGGGCAGGATATAGCCCACCACGCCGCCGAACGGAGCCGGCCCGAAGGTCCAGCCGTTCCGCCACATCCACCGGTCGTCCCGGCTCTTCTCGTGCTCGAGCCGGTCCCGCTCCAGGCCCAACCGGGTCATCTCTTCGACATGTTTCTGATCGGCCACCCGCCGCTCCAGCGAGAGGCGGTCCGTTTCGATCTTCGCGGCGGCCTCCTGCTCGAGGATCTTCTCCGCGGTCTCCCGGCCCATCCAGCGGCCTCCCAGCTTGACGAAGCCGCGGGCCGTCATCAGCTCGTCGCCCGACAGCCACAGGCCGTTGACCTTCTCGTAGCCCAGCGCCTTCCGCGCCTCGGCCTGGTCGGGATCCAGCACGAGGACCTTGCGGTGGAGTTCGGCGGCCCGGCCCGCCAGCCCCTTGTCCTTCGCCCACGCGGCGAGCTCCATCATGCTCTTCACGTCGGTCGCGGTCCGGGACTTCTCCTGGTACTGGGTGAGGACGTCCTCGCCCCGGACGATCGACTTCACGTCGACTTTCTTGAAGGTCATCGACCCGTAGTCCATCTCGACGATGACCTTGTCCCCCTGCTCGCGGACGACGCCGCTGAAGGAGGAGCCGTTCCGTAGGACGACCTCGTCCGCCAGGGCGGCGGATGCCATCGCAAGCGAGAGCAGGAGCGCTTTCACTGTATTCACCACAGATCGCCCTGAAACAACCCTAGGGGATTGTATCCGACAGACCCCCTTCTATTCAAACGCCGCAGGGAGCCGGAAGGTTCCGGGGGGGCTCAGGACCGGCGGCGCTGATGGTCCAGGATCTGCCGGGAGGCGCGGGAGGCGCTTTCGTACTCCGCCTCCGTCATCTCGTCGGCCCCGTAGCGCGCCCGGCCGAAGAGCTCCGTGAGCTCACTCGAGGGCGGTCTGGAAGGAGCGGCGCCTCCGGCCCCCCTTCGCCAGCTGCTGGGTCGTGCGGACGTAGAGCTGGACGATCCGCGCGCGCCATTCCTTCGGCGAGGGCGCGGCCACGGCGAAGGGGGAGCCCTCCGATTTCAGGGAGCGCCGCCGGGCCTGGACGATCGCGATCACCGGCGCCTCCGCGGCGGCATTCCGCACGCCGTCCCCCAGGCGCAGGACGAGGTAGACGGCGACCGCCGACGCGACGGCGACGAAGAGGAGGTTCCCCAGCAGGCCGGCCACGCGGTCGGCGGGAATATCGGCGACCGCCCCCGACCGGCGCAGCGGCGCGTAGGCGGCGGCGGGGAACAACCGGAACCACACGGCGAGCGCCGCCGCGACGAGGAGGGCCTGGATCGCCCCCCGGGCCAGCAGCGGCGCCGGCCGGGGCAGGGCCTCCACGGGATACTCCGTCAGCGCCCGCGCGGCATGGTCCGCCACGAGGAACCAGGCCAGGAGCCCCCCCTGGAGCGTTGCCGCCACGGCCGCGGCCGGTCCGCCGGCCAGCATCGACGCCGCCGTGAGCACGAACGCGTTGATCAGGGTCCCGTGATGGCCGCGGCCGAAGCCCGCGAACAGGAGGAACGCGGGCTGGAGCGCCTGAAGGATGGCGACGCCCCCCTCGGCCGCCTCGCGGTGGCCCACCAGCAATCCCATGCTCACCAGGAAGAGGGCGCCGCCGTAGACGATGCCGGCGACGGATCGGATCCTCGACCGGACCTGGTGGTCGGTGAGCGAAGCGAGGCGCTCGTGGATCGCCGCGCCGGCGAGCGCCGCCGCCCCCAGGACGAAGGGCGGCCACGCGAGCCGCGGCCAGGCGTCCGGGAGATCGGGGCGCCAGGCGACCATCGACCCGTAGACCGCCGCGAGCGACAGGAGATAGAGCGCGACGAGCCGCGCCCGGAGGAATTCCGTCGGGAGGCGTCTCATGCGGTCCAGCCCGCGCCGAGCGCGG
>JACQFK010000067.1 GCA_016200125.1 Planctomycetota bacterium | reverse complement strand
TCGTCCAGCTCGGCCAGGGCCTGGTCGATCATGACCCGGACCGACGGGTCCTTGCCCGCCTCCAGCGGATCTTTCGCCCAGGGAGCGATGAATTCCGGCCGGGGAAGCGCGGGGCCGCCGGCGCTGCCGTTCTCGTCGAGAGGGACGGTCGGAAGCCCCCGCCGCTTGCGGAGGACCTTCAAGGCGTGGTTCGTCGCGATCCGCGAGAGCCAGGTGTGGAAGGCCGCTTCCCCGCGGAAGTCCGCTAGGTGTTCCACCACGCTGGCGAAGGTCTCCTGGACCACGTCCTCGGCGTCCTCGGCGCGTCCGGCGATGCGCCGGGCGAGGGTGTAGATCGGGCGTTCGTACTTCGACACCAGGGCTTCGAAGGCCGCATACTCCCCGGCTTTCGCCTGCCTCACCAGATCGGCGTCTTCGTCGGGCTGTCCGGCCATCGCTCTCCTTGGGAAGCTTCCCACTCTACGGCGGAAGCGCAGACGGCGCAAGCCGTGATCCGTGGAGGGGCGCCGGGTTACAGGCTTTCCGGGGGTCGGGACGGAATACCGAATCCCTGTAACTCCGGCGGATTGCCGGATCAATGGAACAGACGGACAAGGGAGGTCCTCATGCAGACTCGCATCCTGATCGTTCTGGCGGCGGCGCTGTCGGCGCAGGACCGCCCCCCCCAGCGTCCCGTCGGAGAAAACGCCATGCTCTATACCGTCGAAACGGAGAAGACCCTGGCCCGGCTCCGGGAGGATCTCCCGAAGGCCTGCGCGGCCCGCAAGTTCGGGGTCCTGTCGGTGATCGACCTCAAGGAGAAGATGAAGGAGAAGGGCGTCGAATACGCCGGCGAATGCCTCATCTTCGAAGTCTGCAATCCCCAGAAGGCGAAGCAGGTCCTCGAGGCCTCCCCCGAGATCTCCACCGCGCTGCCCTGCCGGATCTCCGCCTACCGGGGAAAGGACGGGAAGACCCGGCTGTCGACGATCCGGCCCGGGAAGCTGGTCGACCTCTTCGGCACCCCGGAGCTCCAGAAGGCGGCGGGCGAGGTGGAGGAGACGATCGTCGGGATCATGAACGAGGCCGCCCGTTAGGAGAACGAACCATGACCCAGCCTTTTCCCCACCGCTATGAGGCGACGCTGTCCTGGGAGGGCGGCTCCCGCGCGGCGCTCTCATCGGGATCGCGCCCCGTCCTCGTCGGAGGCCCTCCGCCGGAGTTCGACGGCGAGCCGGGCTGGTGGAGCCCGGAGCATCTGCTCCTCTCCGCGGCCAACCTCTGCCTGATGACGACCTACCAGGCTCTGGCGAAAAAGGCAGGCCTGGAGATCGGCGGCTACCGGAGCCGGGCGGATGGGCTCCTGGAGAAGACCCGGGAGGGGATCCGGTTCACGCGCATCACCCTCCGGATTGCGATCTTCGCGCCGGCGTCGCGGCTGGACGAGGCGCGGCGGCTGATTGAGACCGCGAAGAAGTACTGCATCGTCTCCAACGCGCTCAAGACGCCCGTCGAAGTGGAGGCCACGGTTGACCCGGTCGAAGGACTCGCCCGGGCCTCCTGAAATGAAAACGGCCGCAGGGGGCCGCCCCCCTGCGGCCGTTCCGGATTCTGGGTTGACTAGTCCGCCCGCTCGATCACTTCCACGACCATGGTGCGGTTCTGACGGGCGATGCCCTTGATGATGTAGGTCTCCTCGGGCTTCCCGTTCCCGAAGTCCTTCGCGTTCCTCATGACCCGTTCGTGGCGGGTGCCCTTCTTGACGTAGCAGAACATCGGGAGGCCGCCGCTGTCGATCCCTTCGGGCCCCTGCACCTTGAAGGCCTGGTAGGTCTCCTTCGTGATGTCGTCAAGCTGGTACTGATTGTCCGGGGGACGTACCGTGACCTTCAGCGAGACGCGCTTCTTGTCCAGCTTCTCCCAGCTCTCGCGGGTCTTTGCGGCGTCCCAGCTGGATTCCGCGTACTCGAAGATCTCCTCCTTGCGCTCGATGCCCTCGAACTTCACGGGCAGGGGGACCTGCCGGGCGCCGGCCTTGCACTTGGGGTTCTTGGGGAACAGGTTGATCGCGCTCTTCCAGGGATAGAGGGGCATGAAGCCCTCGGGGGCCTTGCCCCCGGTGGCCAGCACCGGCTGGCCGAGCATCTCGCGCAGCTGGTTCCATTCGTCCATCGTGACTTTGCCCGGCACGTAAGCCGTGCGGCTCAGGTAGGCGTTGAAGAACTTCTCGTCCACCGGGCAGCCCGACCCTTCGGGGAGGATCAGGTTTCCCTCGGCCTTCTTGAAGCCGAGATCCCCGAGTTGCTTGAAATTCGACCCGTCAACCACCAGGTTGGGCGTCGCGGACCTTCTCACGTGCGACCAGAGGTTGTGCGAGAAGACGTTGTTCGTGAAGACGATCTCGGCCGGATCGAGGGAGAGCACGACGCCGTCGTTGTCGGCGAACTCGATGATGTTGTTGTCGACGATGGACCGGCAGTCCGACCAGAAGTAGATCAGGTGGCCGTTCCGGCCCTGGCCCACGCCGAACTTGAGCTCCCAGGAGAACATCAGGGTGTTGTTGCGGATGATGGAGGGGGTCGGCGTGAACCCGTTGGTCTGGTTGATCGTCTTCGTCATGTGGTTGATGAAGATGTTGTTCTCGATCGTCGCGCCGTTGCAGATCCGCAGGGCGCCGCCATTGCCGTTCAGGAACACGTTGTTGCGGATGACCACCCCGGGGTAGGCGAGCGAGATGTGCTCGCGGGCGTCGGAGCGGTCGCGGTCGATGTCGCCGTTGGCCTGGTACTTGTTGTTGGTCCGCTTGTCGAAGACGAAGCCGTCGATCACCGTGCCGGTGTGGTCGGCCTCGCCGTCGATCTGGTACCCGCCGCGCATCGTCCCTTTGTACTCGGGGGGGCAGAAGAGCAGGGTCGGGTGGGTCCAGGGGTTGCGCTCCGTGAACTCCTTGTTGTAGCCGCCGATCAGGCTGATGTAGGTCGTGTCGATCTTCCAGATGCCGATCTTGAGCTTGCCGTAGTACTCGCCTTCGGCCACGTGGATCGAGTCTCCGCTCTCGCATTTCTCGAGGGCCTGCCAGGGATCCTTGAAGGGCTTCTCCTTCGTCCCGTCGCCGCCGGCGGCGCCCATGACGATGAACCAGTCGCGGCCCTTGGGGCGGGCGGCCGCGGGCGCGGTCGAGGGGTCATACTTCTCCATCGACTCGATGAAGAAGGCGTGCTTGGGGAAGCCCGTGGACTCGTAGGCGATGCCCTTGACGACGTAGAGCGTCTCCGGCTTCCCGCCGCCCCGGTAGGACATGTGGCCGTCCTGACAGATGCGCTCCGGGGTCGTCCCCTTCATCATGAAGCCGGTGGTCCACTTCCCGCTGCCCTCCTTGTCCCAGAGCTTGTAGGCGGTGATCTTGTCCTTGGCGTAGCTGGCGGGGGCCGGGCCGAGGTTGGCGACCTCGCCCATGCCGACGAGCATCTCCACGGCCTTGCCGTTCAGCGCGGCGGGGGCCTGGATGAAGTCGGCCAGCTCGGCCTTCGCGTATTCCTTGGCCGGGCCCGCGGCGCCGGAGCCTCCCGTGATCCTGGACTCCAGCTTGATCTTCCGCGCGCCCGCCTTGCACTTGTCGTTCTTGGGGGTCATGAGGGCGATGGCCTTGTCCAGGTCGTAGGCCGGAGCGACGCCGAGGGCCGGGGTGCCGCCCTTGGCGATGACCGGCAGGCCCATCAGCTTGCGGAGGTTGTTCATGTCGTCCATCGTGACCTTGCCGGGCTGGTAGGCCGTCCGCTTCGAATACAGGTCCAGCCAGGCGGGGTCGAGGTCCAGCCCGGGATTCATCACCTCGTTGCCTTCGAAGGCCTTGAGGCCGAGCTCCTCGAGGTCGCCCATGTTCTTGTCGTCGATGGGGATGTCCTTGTTGTCGACGTAGCATTTCAGGTTCGAGAACATGTTCGCGAAGAAGACGTTCTTGGTGAGCGACACCTTCTCGGTCTTGATGGTCTGATAGATCGAGTTGCTGTCGCTGTGGGCGATGAGGTTGTTGGTGATGTTCACCGGGCCGTTGACCTTGATGAGGGCCCCGTCGTAGGCGCCCTTGCCGGGCACCTTGAAGCCCCAGCCGAAGAGGAGCGTGTTGTTCCGGATCAGGGCCGGCGCGTCGCCGCCCGTGTAGATCGCCACGCCGAAGATCAGGGCGTTGACGACCAGGTTGTTCTCGACGGTGGAACCGGCCGGGACGTTGATGGCGTAGCCGTCCGGATTGATGATCACGCAGTTGCGCACGGTCGCCGGCCGGTTGAAGTCGATGGCGTTCTCGCCCTGCATCGGCTTGTCCCGCCGGCCGGTCTTGGCCTCGTCCGTGTAGCTGGAGGAGTCCTTCATGTCGATGACGATGCCGTCGACGACGCAGCCGGCGGTGCCGTTGCCGCTCAGGCGGGCCGCGTTGGGCCAGTTCTTGGACTTCTCGTCCCACTTCAGCTCCGTGCGGTTGGTCCAGGGATCGCGCGTCTTGAAGTCCTGGTCGTAGCCGCCGATGAGCTGGACGTTGTCGAAGGGGATCTTCCAGACCGCCTGGTTGAGCTTGCCGTAGTATTTGCCCGCGGCGATGTGGATGACGTCGCCGGCTTCGCACTTCTCGAGAGGCATCCAGGGGTCGGCGAAGGGCTTGGCCTGGGAGCCGTCGCCGCCCTCGGAGCCGGCGCGGACGAACCACTCGCGGGCCCGGAGGGGCGCCGCGGAGGCCGCCGTGGACGCCAGCACCAGGAGCGCGAAGATAGTGATTCTGCGGATGGTCATGGGTGCCTCCTCCCTGTGAAGAACATCGAACGGCCCGCGCACGGGTGCGGCGGGAAGTGCAAGTCTATCAAACGGCCGACCGGAATCTAGAAAATTGAACTCAGGGCCCGGGAGCGGCGAAGAAGTCGGCGAGCCCCCGGCGGTTCCGGGCGCGGAAGCCCGCCCGGGCGCGGATCCCCTCGAGCGTCTGCTTGATCTTCTCGCTCGCGTAGGGGACGGGGTGTTCCTTGAAGAACCGCTCCACCTGCGCGGCGTGCTCCTCGCTCGGGATGCCCCCGGCCGCCGCCGCGATGAAGTGGCCGATCAGGCCCGACTTGCCGTAGCGCTCGTCGAGCACAGGCCAGTGCTCCTGGAGCAGCTTCCAGCCGACGGGCTTCATCTCGATCGGGATCGACCCGAACACCGCCATCGCGTCCTGGCGGCGGACCTTGTCGGAAAGCGCGTAGGCGACCGCGCGGCGAAGCAGCGGCTCGAGGCGGAAGGCCCCCAGCGCCCGCAGGAGCTGGACCTTCACCTCGGGCAGGTCCGCCTTCTCGTGCAGCTCCGTGAGGGCGTCGAACACGGCCGCGTCGCCGTTCCGCGCCGCTCCGCTGAGGATCACCGACCGGGTGTTCGGCGGCAGCGCCGAGAGGTTCTTCCGCGCCGCCTCGA
The DNA here is from genome assembly GCA_016200125.1 of Planctomycetota bacterium. Next base: position 6,727 of record JACQFK010000067.1, on the reverse strand, counting down.
AGCGGGTCCGGACCTGTTCGACCGCCTCGGGATCTCCGAAGCGCAGGGCCGCGCCCATCAACGTCGCCCGCAGCAGGAGCCGCTCGTTGGGATCCTCCGCCTTCTCGTCACAGCCGACCTTCTGCAGCGTCGGCATCACCAGCTTCCGTCCCCACTCCTCGAGCCGCGGGACGTCCGGATCGCCCGTGAAGATCTCCGTCAGGGCGGCGATGCCGTCGGCCACTCCGGCCCAGACGTAGTGGTTCTCCTCGCGGGAGAAGGCTCCCGCGAGCCGGAGATAGCCGGGAACCGACAGGTATCCCGCGCGCATCAGGGAGTAGGCGTCCTCCTGGAGGCCGTAGCGGTCCATGGCCCCGAGGGCGAGCGCTTCCACGGCCTTCGCGAGCGCGCGCCAGCCGGCGTCGTCGTAGTGGGTGAGATAGAAGCCCGCCTGGCCGGCGTTCACCTTGATCCAGTCCGCCGCGGGCGCGTCAACGGTCGTCTCCCGCCCGGAGAGGCGGAGCACCGACGAGCGGCCGGCGCCGTCGACCGTCGGGAGCGGAATCTCCCAGAGCGCCGGGTCCTCGGCGGGCTTCGCGGGATCGCGGTCGAGGAGGAAGCGCTCCTGCCTCAGCCTGAGGCGGCCGCACTGGCGCTCCACGAGCAGGGCGGGGAGCCCGGTCGTCCGCGTCCAGCCGTTCATCATGCTTCCCACGTCGGCGCCCGTCGCCTCGCCCAGCGCCGACCACAGGTCGTCCGTGGTCGCGCACGCGTAGGCCCGGCTTTCGAGGAAGCGCCGGATGCCGCGGCGGAAGGCGTCCTCGCCGACCGAACGCTCCAGCATCCGCAGGACCGAGCCGCCCTTGTTGTAGGAGATCGCGTCGAAGATCTGGTCGACCTCGTTGGGGTCGCGCACGATCACCTCGACCGGGTGGGAGCTGCGGAGGCTGTCGAGCGACTTGCCGGCGGAGGTGATCTGCGCCAGGTACTCCTCGAAGATGTTCCACTCGGGGAAGAGCGCGTTCGACGCCTTGTAGGCCATGAACGTCGCGAAGCTCTCGTTGAGCCAGAGGTAGCTCCACCACTCGGGCGTCACCAGGTTGCCGAACCACTGGTGGGCGAGCTCGTGGAGCACCACCTCCGCCACGCGGCGCCGCTGGGGGATCGACGAGCGCTTCGGGTCGACGAAGATCGCGGTCTCGCGGAACGTGATCGCGCCCCAGTTCTCCATCGCGCCGTACTCGAAATCGGGGATGGCCAGCAGGTCGAGCTTCGGGAGCGCCTTCCGGTAGGGGATGCCGTAGTAGTCGCCGAAGAACTTGAGCCCGCGGATCGCCGTCTCCAGCGCGAAGCGTCCGAGCTCCGCGCGTCCGGGCGTCGTGAAGACGCGGACGGGCATGCCGTCCTCCGTCTTCCCGTCGATCGAATCGAATTCCCCGACGGCGAAGGCGAGGAGATAGGTGGACATGACCGGCGAGGGCGCGAAGCGGACCCGGCGGCGGCCGTCCCCGAGCGCCTCCTCGGACGCGGGGGGCATGTTCGAGACCCCCTGGAGGCCCTTCGGCACGATCATCGTGACCTCGAAGACGGCTTTGAGGGCCGGCTCGTCGAAACAGGGGAAGCAGCGCCGCGCGCTCGTGGCCTCGAACTGCGTCGTGGCGAGGACCCCCTTCGATCCGTCCGGGCGCGTGTAGCTGCTGCGGTAGAAGCCCCGCATCTCCTCGCTGAGCTTTCCGGAGAAGGCCAGCGTCACGGTCGCCAGGCCGGCCGCCAGCGGCTTTGCGGCGACGAGCGCCAGCCGGTCGCGGGCCGGCTCGGGACGAAGCTCGAGAGTCTCTCCGCCCAGCCGCGCCGACGCGACGTCGAGATTCGCGGCATGAAGCACGATCTCGCGCGTGGGGTTCTTCACGTCGAGATCGATCGCCACCTCGCCCTTGAAGGTGAGCGACTCAAGGTCGGGCTCGAGGGCGAGACGGTAGGTCCGGGGCGCGACGGCCGACGGAAGGCGGAATTCGTTCGATTCAGTCACGGAGGCTCCCCCTGGTCTGGTTACGGTGACCATCATAGAAAGCGGTCGCGGGAGAAGCACGATTCCGCGACTATTTTCCGCCGCCTTCGATGGCCGACAGCACGGTCGCCGCGAAGAGCTCGTGGCCGACGGGCCCGAGGTGCACCTTGTCGCTGCAGAAGAGGCTCTCCTTCTTGTCGCCGCCCGCGGCGTGAAACGCCTTCTCCGCGTCGCCGAGGCCGGCCTTGCGCTCGGCGGCCGCCGCGCGGACGGCCTCCGACAGCTCCGCCCTCGTCGTCCAGGCCTCCACCGAGGGGACGGTCGTCAGGAAGAGCACGTCGGCCTTCCCCCGGGTCGCGCGGCGAACGCGGTCGATGGTCTCCCGGACCGTCTCGCGGAAGGTCTCGCCGCGCATGCCCGCCTCCCAATCGTTGCCGCCGTAGCAGACCGTGACGAGATCGGGCTCGGGCGCCTCCGCCAGCCAGAGCGGGATGTGGATCAGGCCCTGTCGGAGCTGGGTGCCGCCGATCGCGGGGTTGACGATTTTCGCCTCGACCTTGTGCTTTTCCTTGAGCTTCTGGGTCAGGAGCGTCGGCCAGTTGACCTGCCGGTTGGCCCAGTGGCTGTAGTCCGTGAGCGAGTCGCCCATCGTGACGATCGTCACCGGCTTTCCGGCCTTGACCTTCGCCTGGATGCGCTCCAGGGGGTTTCCCTTGGGCGCGTAGTCGCCCGCATCCGGGGCGATCGAAGGCTCGAGGCGGATCTCGTCGATCGTGTACGAGTGGGCCGCCTCGTCGCGCCAGTACCACCATTTGCCGAACCAGAAGGAGCCCAGCTTGGAAGGCGCGTTGCCCGACTTCGGATCCAGGAACTTTCCGGTCGGCAGCACCGGGACGAGGTCCCGCCAGGCCACGACGATCTTCCTCCACTCGGTCTTGTCGAGCGGGAACGCGTAGTCGTAGCGCGCCGCGTAGTCCTCGTTCCAGATGAGCTGGAGGGCGCCGAAGTGCTTTGAGCCGTCGCCTTTGAGCCAGAACGAGAACCCGGCCGCCTTGTCCCACTCGGGCGTCGCCCGGATCCGCGTGATGCAGAACGCGTTCTTGCACTTGTCGTCATAGGTGAACTTCACCGCCTTGCCGACCTTGCCCTCGACGGATTCGGCCCGCCCCTTCTCCTTGGGGTTCGTGATGTTGAGGTCGTCCATCGAGCTAACCAGGGTCCCGCCGGCTTCCTGGGCGTAGAGGAGGGCGGAGCAGAGGAGCAGGGCGGCGGAGCATCGGATCATGGCAGGTCCTCGATGAAGGTGCGCACCCGCTCCTGGATATGGATACGAGAATACCGGACGGGAGGGGGAAGCTATAGCGATTCGTGCATCCTGTCACAAAACAAACTGGTTGTTTTGTGGCATGTCACGAAACAACCAGTTTGTTTTGTGACAGGTTCAGTTCACGTTGCTGCCGCAGACGGCGAGGGGGCTCCCCGGGAAGGTCATGACGCCGCCGCACTCGAACTCGTCGTCGCCCTTGGGGCCGCAGCCGAACTTCGCGCCGCCGTTGGTCGCGAACACCACGGGGCTGCAGCGGTAGTTGATGATCTTCCGCCCCTTGAAATCGGCCACCGTCACGATCTGGGTCTCGATCCCGTGGGTGTCCGCGATCTCCGCGGAGACGGGATCGATCAGGCGCTCGTCCCGCAGCTCCCGCACGATCGATCCCTGGTCCTTGGTGAACCTGACCCACTGGAGCGCCCGGTCGCCGCGGCTGACGACGATGAACCCGAAGTCCGCCCCGCCGGCAAGCCCCTTGGACGCCATCCAGACGGGATTCCTGCCGACCGCAAGCCGGGAAGCTTCGCGGACTTCGGCCCCGAACCTGAACGACACGATCTCGCCCTCCTGGCAGCCGATGTAGGCGCGGGCGTTCTCGCCCCCGGTGGCGCGGACCAGCACGCTGACGGGCTTCGGGACCTCCACCGTCGCGACGACCGCGGGCTTCAAGGCGGGCTCCGTCTCGAACGTGAAGGGCCACTGCTTCGGTTTGGGCCCGAGGTCGCGCGTCTTCGCGAAGTCGGGCCCGAAATAGGCCTGCTTGATCCCGGAGAAGAGGGGCTGAAGATCGATGAAGACCGCCTTGCCCTCGGCGCGCGAGATCACCACCGCGCTGCCGCCCGTGCTGACCCAGCGGTCGTTCGATCCCTTCACGAACGACGCGCGGACCTCCGGCTTGTTCAGGTCCAGGTCCTTGGGCAGGGCGTTCTGGCCGTTCACGCCGTGGAGCCAGCCGCCGGTCTCGTTCCCCGATCCGCTGACGGCCGAGGGGAACAGGATCGGCAGATCGACGAAGCCGAGGAGCTTGATATCGGAGAAGCTCGCAACGCTGGGCAGGAGCGGATAGCGGTCATGCCAGTCGTGGGCGAAGTTCGGGGCGAAGCTCTCCAGGGCGAGGACGGCGAGCTGGGCCTTTCTCAGCTTCGTGTCGATCACGGTGACGAGCGCCATCTCGTTGCGCGGGGTCACGGTCATCGCGGTGGGGACTTTCTCGGGCGGGAGCTGGAGGACCGGGTGGGTCCCTTGCGAGGTGGCGGTGCCCGCGGTGGCCACGAGCCCGTTCCGGAAGACGAGGATCGCGTGGTTGGACCAGGTGCCGAGGCCGCGGGCGATCCCCACCGGGCCGCCGGGCGCCGCCCCCTTCTTGCGCCACTCCGCCGTTGCCGGTTCGGGCCGGAATCCGCCCCACCAGGGGGGCTCCGGCTTCTCGCTGAAGCACTTGTTCTGCATGTCGAGGAGGAGGACGCGGTCGACGCCGGCGCCGCCCTCCGTCGCGTACAGGACCTGAGCCTGGGTGCTGCTGAAGTCGCCGGCCTCCTTCACGGGCGGTCCGCCGATCTCGTAGGTCATGCCTCCGTTGTTGCGGGCGAAGGGGCAGGGCTTCGACGTCGGCTGGTAGAGGAGGGGCGGCTTCTTCCGCTCGCCGGCGGGAGCCGCCGTGTGATCGGGGCCGAGGCGCCGGTTCCAGCCGCCGATGCTGGTGTCGGCCAGTTCGCGGAATCCGGCGTCGAAGGACGGCGGATCCTGGGGTCCCGCCGCCGCCCCCAGCAGGAGCAACAGGTGCAGGGCTCGCATGTGCAGAAGGGTATGGCGCGCCGGCAGGAGGGTGTTACGCGTGCGGCGGATTTGCTGAAGTGTTGACCTCCTCGGCGTGTAAGGGTATATGAACTCTCAGGAGGAACCCCATGCGACGTCTATGGCTGTCGGTTGCGGCCCTGTCGGTCGCCCTGGCCCTCCCGGCCGGCGCCCAGGACAAGAAGAAAAAGGAGCCCGTCTTGCCCGCTGATTCGCTCTACAAGCTGAAGGCCAAATCCCTCGAAGGCGCGGAGGTCGACCTCAAGGACTTCGCCGGGAAGGTGACTCTCGTCGTCAACCTCGCCAGCCAGTGAGGGCAGACTCCTCAATACTCCGGTCTGGAGAAAATGTACGAGGAGCTGAAGGACAAGGGATTCGCGATTCTCGGCTTCCCCTCCAATGATTTCGGCAACCAGGAACCCGGCAGCGCCGCCGAAATCCACCAGTTCTGCACGAGCAAATACAAGGTGACCTTCCCGATGTTCGACAAGGTCCCCGTCAAGGGCAAAGAGGCCTGTCCGGTCTACGCCAACCTCATCGCCCAATCCAAGGAGACTCCGAGCTGGAACTTCTGCAAGTACCTGGTCGGCAAGGACGGCAAGGTCGTGAAGTTCTACAAGGGCGGAGTGAAGCCCGAGGACGCGACCCTGCGCGCCGACATCGACGCGGCGCTGAAAAAGTAACCCGATACCCCGCGCGGAACGAGCTTCCGCGCGGGGTTTTTCTATTCACGCGCGATGGTCAAGGACGTCCGTTCCGACCTGGGCAAGCCGGTCGATCCCTGGTTCGGCCGGCAGCCGGCCGGGCTGCGCGAAACCGCCCGGAAACTCCACGCGCTCATCCTCTCCGCGGTGCCCGGCTTGAAGGCCGAGCTCAAGTGGGGCATGCCCTGCTACTTGAAGAACGGGATGGTCTGCGGCCTCATGGGGGCGAAGCGGCACGTCGGCCTTTTCTTCCATCAGGGAGTCCGTCTGAAGGACCCGCGGAAGCTCCTCCAGGGCTCGGGCAGGACGATGCGCGGCCTGAAGTTCACGTCGCCGGAGGAGATCCCCGCGACGGCCCTCAAGGCCTTCGTCAAGCAGGCGGCCGCCCTGAACGAGTCCGCTTGATCGCCCGGGCGATCCGTTCTAAAATCCGGAATCGTGAGCCCCGACGCCGAACTGCTTCACGCGGCCCACGCCGGCGACACGGCCAGCTTCGGCCTGCTCCTGGAGCGGCAGCGTCCTCGCCTCCTCGCCACGGCCCTTCGCATGCTCGGCTACGGCGCGCAGGCCGAGGATGCGGTCCACGACACGTTCCTGATCGCGCTCCGCAAGCTGGACACCCTCGCCGATCCCGGCGCGCTCCAGGCCTGGCTCGACGCGATCGTCCGGAATGTCTGCCGGATGTACCTCCGGGAGTCGCGCCCGCTCTCGCTCGACGCCCGGCCGCCCGGGTCGGATCCCGTCGCCCTGCTGGATGATCCCGAAGCTCATCTCGAGCGGCTGGCGCTCAAGGACTGGGTGTGGAAGGCGCTGGAGTCGCTGCCCGAGGCGCTGCGCCTGACGGTCCTGCTCCGCCATTTCAGCCGCTTCCCGTCGTACGAGGAGATCGCCGGGGTGCTGGCCGTCCCCCTGGGG
>JACQFK010000066.1 GCA_016200125.1 Planctomycetota bacterium | reverse complement strand
CCAGATCGCCGCCCGCGACGTGTACAACGTCCTCCGGAAATACGAAAAGGCCTTCCGGTTTCACGCGCTGATCCGCCAGGCCACCGGCGTGGCGCTCGCGCCCGTGGTCTGGTGCGACACGATCTTCATCCGTCCCGGCGGGATCATCGGGGGGCTCAATCTGGTGATCGACGAAGCCCGCTACCCCGGCATGGAAGCGGGCGTGGTCCTCATGAATCTCGCGCTCAATGCCGGCGAGGAGGCCGCTCGCCACGGCCGGTCGGCGGAGCTCGTGCGCGCCATGATCGATCCGGGCCAGGCCGTGAACGGATGGAGGGACTCCGCCGGAAGGGTTCAGATCAGCCCCTGGGTCCCGAACGACATCCATTCCGCGGACTTCATCGTCCAGCATCCCGCGGGCACGGTGCTCACCCTGACCGAGCGGCAGGCGGCGGAGCTGAGATTCGCACGTCCCTATGACGGCGACGTCGCAGCCCTCGGCCGCGAGCTCGGATTCCCCCACTGGATCGCGCAGGGAGACGCCGGCCGCGTCGCCATGACCGAGGCCATGAAGGCCGAGCAGTTCAAGGCCGGCGCAGCGGCGGACGACCGTCGCCAGTTCCTCATCGACCTGAACCGCCGGCGTCGGACCGCCGCGAAGGGGTCGATCGAGCGCTTCCTGAATCTGGCCAACGAATGGAATCCGAAGCTGGGGACCTACTCCACGTACAAGCAGACGTCGCGGTGGTGGGACTCCTACTGGGACGGCTGCGGATACGACACCGGTCGCCTGACTCCCGAGTCCCGCAGGAAGTGGCGCGACCGCAGCGACGTGACCGTCGCCGCGCTCTCCAAGGCCCGCGGCGGGGTCCTGGAGATGAAGTATCTCGAGAAGGAGGCGCGGGAGCTCGGCCAGGATCTCCTCTATCCGGAAGGCAGGCTCGAGGAGATGAGACTGGACCTCGAACTCAAGATCGCCCTGCTGATCCGGGAGCGCGACAAACGGTTCAAAGACGATTGATAGCAGGTCACACGGCGGGCACGGAGGGAGTCCAATCCTTCGTGCCCGCTCGCGCATCCTGGCTCACCCCGTCCAACCTCCTCACGCTGTCGCGCCTGCCGATGGCGGCGCTCGTGTGGCTCCGGCCGCTGGATCCCATCCACGTGCTGGGCCTGATGGCCCTGGCCGGGCTCAGCGACATCCTGGACGGATGGGTGGAGCGCCGGCGGCGGCTCCGGACCGGCGACGCGTCCGAGACGGCGGGCGTCTGGCTGGACCCGCTCTGCGACAAGATCTTCATCGTCTCGGTGCTGGCGGCGGTGACGACCGCCCGCCACCTGCCCCTCTGGCTCATCCCGCTGATAGCACTCCGCGAGATCCTCCAGACGCTGGTCGTCGTGGGCTCCCGGATCCTGCCCGCCCTTCGCGCGCGGCTCCGCCCGCGCTTCAAGGCGAATGTGCTGGGAAAGGCCGCTACGGTGGCCCAGTTCCTGGCGATCGGGGCCCTCCTCCTGGACACGCCCGGGCAGATCCCGCTCGCGGCGGCGACGGCGGTCCTCGGGCTGATCGCCGCGGCGGTCTACGTCCGAAGGGCCCTCTGAGCAAGGCCGCTCTTCTTGGGCTTTGCAGCGGCCATCGGCACCAGCAGCAGGGGCGTCTCCGCGTGGCGGAGCACCCGCTCGGCCACGCTTCCCAGGACCCAGCGCTTCACGCCGCTGCGTCCGTGGGTCGCGAGTGCGATGAGGTCGGCCCCGGCGGAGCGGCACTGGTCGAGGATCACGCCCGATGGATCTCCGATCTCCGTGGCGCGCGTCACCTTGATCCCCGCGGCGCGGAAGAGCTCGGCCGGGCCTCCGGTCGCCTCGTCGTTGAGCGGCGGCGTCGGCACGCCCTCCGGGAACGAGGGATACTCCGGTCCCGGAAGGATGAAGGGAAACTCCGCGTGGAGGACCAGGATCTCCGACTTGAAAAAGCGGGCGAGTTCCGCGGCCGGGGCGACGGCGGCCTCCGCCGCCCGGCTCCCGTCCGTGGGCACGAGAATCTTCCGGAACGCCAGTTCCTCCGCCGTCGCCGGCGGCCCGGGCGGGAAGGAGGGCACGATGAGCAGCGGCACCTTGCTCGCGCGGGCGACCTTTTCCGCGACGCTCCCCTGGATCCACCGGGAGAGCCCCGTGCGTCCGTGGGAGGTCATCGCGATCATGGACGACTTCTCCGTCTCGGCGGTTCTGAGAATCTCCTCGGCGGGCTTCCCGAGGGTCACCCGTCCGTCGATGCGGGCGCCCCGTCCGCTGTACCGCTTCGCGAGGTCGTCGACGCACTTCCCCGCTTCTTCGCGCCCCGGGTCGTCGAAGCCCAGGACGCGGAGCAGGAGCACGCGGGAGCCTTCGCGCCGGAGCAGGCGTCCGAGCTGTCCGAGGATGAGCTCCGATCTCAGGGAGCCGTCGACCGGCATCAGGATTCTTTCAAACATGGCTCATCCTCCTTCCGTGATCCTCGCGGCCACCAGGGCAGGGCGACAAGAACCAGGACAATGCCGATCCCCGCCGCGAGCGGCGGCTGGACCAGGGTCAGGATCTGGAAGGCCGCGGCCGAGAGGAGGAGCCCCGCGAGGGCGCGCCCCCAGTGCCGGCGGAGGAGCACCAGGGCGGCGGCCGCCAGGAACTGCGTTAACACCAGGGTCCAGAGGGCGATCTGGACATGGTTCCCGACGCGCGGCCAAGCCGAGCCTTCGGCGCGCGCCTTGAGGCCCGCCATCATGCCCCGCTCCATCACGAAATGCATGGGCTCGAAGATCGAGCGGTCGAGGGCCGCCCATCCGAGGCTTTGGTACGCCGGCCCCCGGCCGCGGATGAAGAGGCGGGTGGAGCCCGCATCCACGGGCTCGAGGATGAACGACCAGCTGCCGTCTTCCGCTTCAGGGGGCGTACCCGGCGCATGGGTGCCGAACCCGAGCGCCCGGCCGGGGACGTGGACGCGGAGCACGGCGAAGCCGCTGCCCCCCGCCTTTCCGGGGGGATACATCCAGAGCTTGTCGCCCAGTTTCCACGACTGCAGCTCCGGGCGGAGCCGGTCGTCGGCGGGCATCTCGCAGCCGGCCAGATTCTCAAGGAGATCGAAGCTGTAGAAGCCGCCGCGGTCCTGACCGATCTGGGCCAGCCAGGGCCACACCCGGTCGACGGGCGCTCCGATCGTGATTGCCCGGGTCTCCTGCTTCATCGCGCCCGGGACGATCTCATCGCCGGGAAGAGTCCGCGCCGCTTCCGCGGCCGTCGCCCCCCAGTTCCGGTACCAGGGTCGGACGAAGGCAAAGAAGCCCGCGAAGATCAGCCCCAGGGTGCCGACCAATGCCAGGAGCCGGACTCCTCCACAGCATCTCATCAGTGAAAAAGGAGCAATTCTGTTGCCGCGGCGGCCACCCCTGGGGGAGGGAACGAGGAGGGGGAAGAATTCGGGATCGGCGGGAGTTTTCCGTGTAGTTTTATCCCATGGCCATGGAACCGCTGAATGAAGCTCCCAGGTCCGTCCTCTTCAAGCGGACTCCGGAAGAGGCCGAGATCACCCTCATGCAGAAGCCCCGCATCCGCCGCTCCCGCGCGCTCGTCTGGAGCGCCGGGGCTGCCGGTCTGGCCCTGGTGGCCGCGACGGTCGCGCCTGTCGTCGCCCTCCTCATGTTCGAACAGCGGGAGATGGCGATCGCCGCCGGGCTGCTCCCCCTCTTCGGAATCGCGGTGGCCGTTTCCATGGTCGCGTCGGAGTTCAACTGGGAGCGCGAGGGGGCGCGGATCGTCATCCGGGAGAAGACGCTCAAGCTCTACCGTAAAGGCGGGATCGCGGACCGTCAGTGGGTGCTCTCGAGCCTGTGGCGCGTCAGCGTGAACCCGACCAGCGACGCCGACACGCGCTGGGCGCTGGAGCTGATGTTCAGGGACGGGACCCCGGTGGGCGGCGAGTGGAAATTCAGGCGCCTAAAGTTCGTCACGCATTTCCTGGCGCAATACGCGGAAGGCTGGGCAAAGACTTCAGCCGAGTGATCGCCTGTTCCGATTCATCACAACTGCAAATCTGCTTTGATGTCCGCGAGGTGAAGAATGCACGCTCTCCGTATTTCCAGCGCCGTCGTCCTCCTGTTCCTCGCCGGATGCGCCTCGATCCCCGCCGGCGACAGCCCTCTCAGCGTCGGAGCCGCCACGGCGGACATCACGCCGCCGGTGGGCTGGCGGCGGGCCGGCGGCTTCAGCGAGCTGATCTCGACCGGTGTCCACGATCCTCTGTACGCGAAAGCCCTGGTGATCGATCAGGGCGGGGAGCGTGCCGCGATCGTCGTCTGCGATCTCTGCAGCGTCGGAAGGGAGACCAGCGATCTCGTCCGCCGCCGCGCCGGCGAGAGGACGGGCATCCCCCTCTCCCACATCGCCGTCACCGCGACCCACACCCACGGCGGCCCGGAGTACTTCGGGGTCCTCTGGGAGACCTGGCGCGACTCCACGATCGAGAAGCACGGGAAGGACATCCACGCCCTCTCCGACTATCCCGCCCGGCTCGTCGACGGATGCGTCGACGCCATCGTCCGCGCCGACGCGGCAAAGCGGCCGGTGACGATGGACTGGGGAATGCCGCAGGTCAAGGGGGTCGCCTTCAACCGCCGCTATCACATGAAGGACGGGGTCGTCCAGACGAACCCGGGGAAGATGAACAGGAACATCGAGCGGGCCGCCGGCCCTGTCGACGAGGACTTCCCGATCCTGCTCTTCCGGGAGAGCGGGAGCGGGCTGCCGGTCGCCTCGCTCTCCGCGTTCGCGGTGCACGTGGCGGTGTACGGGGGAGGCCCCTTTAGCGCCTACTTCCCGGCCGTTCTGCAGGACCAGCTCCGGGAGAAGCTCGGAAACGGGTTCGTGTCGGTCTTCGCGGCGGGAACGGCGGGGGACACGAATCATGTCGACGTGGGCTCCGAGCGTCCCCAGCCCTGGGAGACGGAAACGCCCCGGATCGGCGCCGCC
>JACQFK010000078.1 GCA_016200125.1 Planctomycetota bacterium | reverse complement strand
GAGCCAGACGCCGAAGTCCTTGTCGGCCTGGAAATCGCGGAGCTGCTCGTAGGCGCGGATGAAGGTTTGCTGGACGACCTCGTCGACCAGCGCGGCGTCGGGGATGCGGAAGGCGGCGTAGGCGAGGAGCATGCCCTGGTACTCGGCCACGATGCCCGAGTAGGCGTCGCGATCCCCGGACAGCACCCGTCGGAGCGTCCCGGCGAAGTCTTCCATGCCACCCCTATAAGCCCGCCCCTCGGCGGCCATTACATGCAAATCCGGCCCGCGTGTGCTTATATAGTGTAGCCGCAGATCCATTTTGGGGAGGACCGCCCGTGAGACTTCGACCCGCCGCCGTCATCCTGGCCGCGCTGCTCGCCTCCTGCGGCGGCTCCGGGGAGCAGAAGCCCGCGGAGAACCACGGGCCGATCGCGCTTCACCCCCAGAATCCCCACTACTTCACGTTCCGCGGCCGGCCGACGATCCTCATCACCTCCGGCGAGCACTACGGGGCGGTCCTCAACCTCGACTTCGACTACGGCGTCTACCTCAAGACCCTGCGGGCCGACGGCCTCAACCACACCCGCGTCTGGGCCGGCACCTACCGCGAGATCCCCGGCTCCTTCAACATCACCGACAACACGCTGGCCCCGCACCCCGAGCGCTATGTCTGCCCCTGGGCCCGGAGCTCGACGCCCGGCTACGCCCAGGGCGGGAACAAGTTCGACCTCGCCCAGTGGGACGAGGCCTACTTCGCCCGGCTCAAGGACTTCATGACGCAGGCGTCGAAGCTCGGCATCGTGATCGAGATGAACCTCTGGTGCCCCAACTACGACGAGGCGCTCTGGAAGGCGTCGCCGATGCAGGCGTCCAACAACGTGAACAACGTCGGCAGCTGCGGCAAGGACGAGGCCTACACGCTCAAGCACAAGGACCTGCTCGACGTGCAGGAGGCGACCACGCGGAAGATCGTGCAGGAGCTGCGCGACTTCGACAACCTCTACTACGAGATCTGCAACGAGCCCTACTTCGCCGGCGTCGCGCTCGACTGGCAGCACCGCATCGCGGAGGTCATCGCCGACGAGGAGAAGGACTTCCCCGGAAAGCACCTGATCTCGCAGAACATCGCCAACGGCCGCGCCAAGGTCGACAAGCCCCACCCCGCGGTCTCGATCCTCAACTTCCACTACTGCGTGCCGCCGGACGTGGTCGCGATGAATTACCGGCTCGACAAGGTGATCGGCGAGAACGAGACGGGCTTCCGGGGCAAGGAGGACGTCCTCTACCGCAGCGAGGGCTGGGACTTCATCCTGGCGGGGGGCGGGCTCTACAACAACCTCGACTACTCCTTCACCACGAAGAACGCCGCCGGGACCTTCCTCGACTACAAGTCGCCGGGTGGCGGCAGCCCCGCGCTGCGCAAGCAGCTGCGGACCCTCCGCGCCTTCATGAACGGCTTCGACTTCGTCCGGATGATGCCGGACGACGCGGTGATCCGCAGCCTGTCGATGGAGGGGCTGCGGGGGCGAGCGCTCGTCGAATCGGGCCGGCAGTACGCCGTCTACTTCCACGTGCCGCCCGGCGGCGGCAGCTTCTCCGCGCGCTGGTCGGGCTCGGTCGACCCGCAGTTCTCCGAAACCTACACGTTCACGACGACGGCCGAGGGCGGCGCCCGGCTCTGGGTGGACGACAAGAAGCTCATCGACACCTGGGGCGACGCGAGCCTGCGGGACGAGAACGCCACGATCGCGCTGCAGGCCGGACGGAAGGCGAAGATCGTGATGGAGACCCGCGGCGGGCGCGCCGCGAAGCTCTCCTGGGCGAGCGCGAGCCAGAAGAAGCAGATCATCCCCAAGGCGCGGCTCTTCCTCCCGGACGGGACGACCAACGGCCTCCAGGCGGACTACTTCGACGGCCGCGACCTGCGCACGAAGCGGCTGACGCGGACGGATGCGAAGGTCGAATTCGACTGGGCCAACCGAGGCCCCTTCCCGCTCGACACCCGCGAGCACAGCTTCGAGCTGCTGATCGATCTGGCGGCGGGCTCCTACACGGCCGACTGGGTGAATCCCAAGACCGGCGCGGTGGACAAGAGCCTGAACTTCTCGCACGCGGGGGGCGGGCGCTCGATCGGCTCGCCGCTCTTCTCCGAGGACGTGGCGCTCCGGATCAAACGGCAGGGCGCGGTGGCGTCCCTGCGACGAGGCCACCAGGAAGGCGAGCGCCAGCTCGTCGGGCCCGCCCCCGAAGGTCCCGAAGATCGTCTTCAGATAGGCGCCCACGGGCAGCGCGATCGAGTCGAACTGCGCGCGGACCTCCTTGAGCATCGAGCGCAGCCGGCTGAGCGCCCCCGCGAACTCGCCGGGCTTGCCGCTGACCTTGAGCTCGCTCAGCTCGTCGATCGTGCGGCGCGTCTCCTCGCGCTGCATGAGGATGAGGCAGATGAGGTCCCAGGCCGGCGCCGCGTCCTTGCCTTCGAAAAGGCGGCGGCCGCGGGCCACGTAGCGGAGGTCGTCGACGAACTCGGCCTTGAGCTTCGGGGCCTCCGGGACCCGGGCCATGGACCGGATCACCGTGTCGGGGGCCGTCCGGGGCGGCGCGTCCTTCCGACGGGCGTCGAGCAGCGCGCGGCGGTAGGCATCGACGAGCCGCGTCAGGATCTTGAGCTTCAGGGTCGACTCGGCCGCGGTGCCCGCCGGGTCCGCCACCCACTTCGCGACGGACTGGCGCGCCTTCGCCGAGCCCATGAGGAAGACCAGGGCGAGATCCTGCTTCATGCCGTCGAGGATCCCCGCGGGCGATTTGCCGAGGAACTCGCGGAGCTGGCGGGCGAGCGGATAGAGCTCCTCCTTGATCTGCGCCAGCTTGTCGGCGATCGAGGCGTCGAGCTTCGCGGTCATCCCCTGCCCGACCCAGCCGGCCAGCCGCTCGCTCTCCTTCTGGAAGTCCTCGCGGCCGGTCTTGATCAGCGTGAACACTTCCCAGAATTCCGCGCGCGCCCCGCAGGAGCCGAGGGTCTGGCAGCCCTGTTCGACGAGGCGGAGGTCGTCGACGACCTGGGGATCGATCTCGGACGCGGGTTGCGCCATGGCCGTGCAGTTCCTTTTCAGGCTCGCGAGTCCGGGTACTAACCTACCGTGGAAAGGAACAGTTTCAAGGATTATGAAGCGGCCGCCGTTCCGGTTTTCAGCGCAGCGACTCGTGGCGCAGGAAGTCGAAGTCGCAGCCGAGGTGGGCCTGCTGGACGTGGTCGAGGTAGAGCCGCTCGTAGCCGCGGGCGGGCTTGACCCGCGGCCTGAGCTCCGCGCGGCGCCTCGCGAGCTCCCGGTCGTCGACGAGGAGGTTGAGCTGGCGGCGGTCGACGCTGAGCTCGATCCGGTCGCCGCCGCGCACGAGGCCCAGCGGCCCTCCCGCGGCGGCCTCGGGGCTCACGTGGAGCACCACGGTGCCGAAGGCGGTGCCGCTCATCCGCGCGTCCGAGATGCGGACCATGTCCTTGAGCCCCGAGAGCTTCCGGGGGATCGGCAGCGCGCCCGCCTCGGGCATGCCGGGGGCGCCCAGCGGCCCGCCGTTCTGGAGGACGAGAATGTCGTCGGGCTTGACGTCGAGGTCCGGGTCGTCGACGCGGCGGCCCAGGTCCTCGAGCGACGTGAAGACGACCGCGCGGCCGGTCACGTTGAGGAGCTGGGGGCTCGCCGCGGCGCGTTTGATCAGGGCGCCGTCGGGCGCGAGGGTCCCCTTGAGCGCCACGAGCGCGTCGCGCTCGGCGAGCGGCTTCGACGCGGGGCGGATCACCGTCTGCCAGGAGGGGAAGGCGCCTTCGAGCAGGTCGCCCAGGGTCTTCCCGGTCACTCCCACGCAGCCCAGGTTCAGCCGCGGCTTCAGCTCGCGCAGCACGACCGGCAGGCCGCCCGCGCGGTGGAAGTCCTCCATGTAGCCCTCGCCCGTGGGCTTGAGGTCGAGGAGGAGCGGCGTGGTCGCGCCGAGCTCGTTGAGCTGGTCGAGATCGAGGCGCAGGCCGAGGCGGCCCGCGACGGCGGCGAGGTGGATGACGGCGTTGGTCGAGCCGCCGATCGCCTGGAGGACGCGGAGGGCGTTCTCGAAGGCGCGGGCGGTCATGATGCGGTCGGGCGTGAGCCGCTCCGCGGCGAGGCGGACGGCCTGGCGGCCGGATTCCCCGGCGTGGCGCAGGCGGTCGGCGTGCACGGCGGGGACCGTGGCGCCGCCGGGGAGCATCATGCCGAGGGCCTCGGTGACGCAGGCCATCGTGCTCGCGGTGCCCATCACGCCGCAGGTGCCGGTGGTGGGGGCGAGCTGGCCCTCGGCGCGGTCGATCGTCGCGCGGTCGACCTCGCCCCGCCGGTAGCGGGCCCAGAAGCGGCGGCAGTCGGTGCAGGCGCCCACGCGCTCGCCTTCGACGCTGCCCGTCAGCATGGGGCCGGCGACGAGGACGATCGCGGGGAGATTCGCGCTCGCGGCGCCCATGAGGAGCGCGGGGACGGTCTTGTCGCAGCCGCCCATGAGCACGACCGCATCGAGCGGCTGGGCGCGCAGCATGGCCTCGACGTCCATCGCCATCAGGTTCCGGTACAGCATGCTGGTGGGCGAGAGGAAGATCTCGCCGAGCGAGAGGACGGGGAATTCGAGCGGGAGGCCGCCCGCCTGCCAGACGCCGCGCTTCACGGCCTCCGCCAGCTCGCGGAAGCCGCGGTGGCAGTTGTTGAGTTCGCTGTAGGTGTTGACGATGCCGACGATGGGCTTGCTCAGGTCGTCCCGGCTCAGCCCCATGGACTGCGCGAAGGAGCGCCGCAGGAAGAGCGCGAACTCCTTGTCGCCGTACTCGGTGGCCCTCCGTCCCAGGCCCTGCTCGGTCATGCCCCGACTCTAACAAATGCAACGAAACAAACGGTTTGTTTCGTTTCATCTCTTTTGCCCGGCAAATGCATGGGATATGTGCTACGATGCAGGCAGGTCAAGGAGAGAGCCATGGGGAAGGAAATCGTGTACTGCGGAAAGTGCGGAACCATCCTCCGCTCCCGGGACTTCGCCCGGGGACTCGCGCACACCCTCGAACACAGCCACTACTGCGCGCGCTGCCGTCCGCTCGCCACGCCGAC
>JACQFK010000077.1 GCA_016200125.1 Planctomycetota bacterium | reverse complement strand
CGATGAGGTTCAGGAGCGTGGACTTGCCGGAGCCCGAGGGGCCCATCAGCGCCACGACCTCGCCTTCCGACACCTCGAGGTCGATGCCCTCGAGCACCGGCACGGGTGTCTCGTCGCGGTAGTACGTCTTGGAGACCCCCTGGACCCGCACCACCGGAGCGCCCATCTATTTTCTCCCCTTGATCTTCACCTCGACCCCGTCCTCCACGAGGGCGCCGCCGGTCACCACGTCCTCCCCGCCCTGGAGCCCCTTCAGGATCTCCGTGCCGTCCTCGCCCTCGGAGCCGGTCTCCACGGCCTGCATCCGGACCCGGCCCGACTCGTGGACGAAGACGACCTTCAAGCCCCCGCGGTCACGCACCGCGCCCTTGGGCGCGATGAGCCGCCGGGGGGCGCCGGCCTCCGTGCCCTCGCGCAGGAAGGCCGCGCGCGCCGCCATCTCCGGCAGCAGCGCCTCGTCGGGGTTCAGGAGGCGGATCTTCACCTGGACGATGCCCTTGGTGCGGTCGGCCGTCGGGACGATCTGGCGGACCTCGCCCCGGTACTTGCGGTCGGGCCGCGCCTCGGCGGCCACCTCGGTCTTCTGTCCGAGCTTGACCTTGGCGATGTTAGTCTCGTTGACGTCGGCGACCATCTCGAGCGAATCGCGGTCGATGAGCGTGCAGAGCGAGCCGCCGGTCGCGACGCCTCCCGCCGGCCCCACGTTCTCCCCCGCCTGGGCCGTGCGGCGGACCACGACGCCGTCGAAGGGCGCGCGGATCAGCGTGTACTCAAAGGAGGCCTCGGCCTGCTTGAGCCGCGCGCGGGCCTTCTGGAACTCCGTGTCCGCCTTGTCAAGCCGCTCCTTGGGCTCGATGCCCTTCTCGACGATCAGCTTCCAGCGCTGGTACTCGCGCTCCGCGTCGGCCAGGGAGGCCTTCGCCTCCTCGACCATCGCGGCGATGTCGGCGTTGGCGATCCGTCCGATGACCTCGCCCTTCTTGACCTTGGAGCCGACTTCGATGCCCACCCATTCGAGGGTGCCGAACATGCGGGAGCTGACGTCGGCCTTGCGGTCGGGCAGGATGTAGCCGCTCGCCGAGAGGAGGGCGCCCGTGTCGCCCGAGCCCACGAGGCGCACGAGGCCGGTCTCGACCTCGGCCGTCCGGCCGCCCCGCCGCCAGACCCAGCCGCCCGCGGCGGCTCCGCCGGCGACCAGGAGGAGGAGGAGGATCCAGGGAGCCCGCGATCCGGGACGGTCGGGGTCCCGCTGGATGCGGAGCGCGGAGAGATCGCGGGGCGCGGAGCGGACGTCGTCTGCCATGAGTGGCAACAGTCTATCAGCCCTGCGGGGCGTCCTCAACCCCTCAACGCGCGGCAGGCAGACGGAAATCCCGGTCGGGCGGGGGGGAAGGAAGAGCCCCGTCATCCCCGCCCGGAGCGGCGGGGATGACGGACGCTCGTGGTCGGCGGCGGGTTATCCGAGGATCTTGAGCTTGTCGCCCTGGAGGTCGACCGCGTAGGACTTGAGCGGCTGCTTCGCGGGGCCGCGCCACACGGTGCCGTCGAGCTTGAACTGCGAGCCGCAGCCCAGGCACTTGATCATGTTGTCGTCGGGCATGTACATCAGCTCGGTCCGGGAGCTGGCGGTGCAGATGCTCGTCGTGCCGTTGAACCCGATCTTGGTGCGGACGACAAGCACCGGCTCCGACACGTTGGGAAGCCGCACCTTGACCTGGGTGCCCGGCTCCGACAGCGCGGCGGGAAGCGGGATCGAGTGGTCGACGCCGGCGTCGAACACTGGCGCCGGATTGCTGGCGCAGCCGCAGGCGACGGCGCAGGCGCAGGCCGCGGAAGCGAAGATGAACTGACGGCGGGAGATGTCCATGTCCCTCTCTCCTAGTATTTCCAAAATCCCAAACCCCGATGTCCTAGGGAGTATAGCGCGACTCGGCCGAAAGGGAAGTCAAAAATTACAATTCATAAACTATATGTCACAAATCCTCCCCCCGATTTCCCTGTCCCCGCCCCGGTGACGTGATAAGGTTCAATGTCTCTTTCACCTGCGGGAGAGTTCCGCGCTTATGGACGATAGAGATCCGCCGGACTTGGAACTGGAAGCGCACGAGGGCTTTCTGGAGGCGCGCTTCCTCGGAGCCTTCTCCGTGAAGGGGTTCAATGCCCAGGTCGACAAATCGATGGCAGCCTGCCGCGAGCGCAAGCTGAAGCTGCTGCTCATCGACACGACCCGCCTGGAGGCCCTCCTGACCATGAACGACCGGTTTGAGATCGGCTGTCACGGCGCCCAGTCCGGTGCGGGGATCAAGGTGTCGGTGTGGGCGGCCCCCGAACAGATCGACCCCCGGAGATTCGCGATGATGGTAGCAAAGAACCGGGGCCTCAACGTGGCGGTCTTCCCGGACCGTCGCGACGCCCTCGACTGGCTGCTGGGGATCGCCCCCTCCTCGGCGCCTTAGCCTCCATTTCCACCCCTGCAGTCCGGGATCGGTCGGCGCCGAGCCTACTCTCCTCCCCGGTCCGTCCGGAGAATCGTCCCCGGGGCGCCCAGGACCCAGCCGGTGAGCGCATCGGCGAAGTGGACGCTGAACAGCGCGTTGGACGTCCCGGAGGTCTGCAGATGCCAGTTCGTCCCGCCGTCCGTCGTGTGGAGGATCCGGCCCGAGAGGCCCACCGCCCAGCCCGTGGACGCGCTCACGAAGTGGACGCCGAAGAGCCCGGAGACGACTCCCGACGTCTGGGTGTTCCAGTTGGCCCCGCCGTCGGTCGTCGCCCGGATGATCCCGTTCTGACCGACGACCCAGCCCCTCAGCGAATCGAGGAACATGACGCCCACCATCTGCGGGGCGAAGGCCGGTCCCTGCGGCCCCCAATTGGCGCCGCCGTCCGACGTGGCGATGATCCCCGGGTCGCCGACCGCCCAGCCGTGGGTGAGATCGGAGAACCAGACGCCGCGGAGGATCAGCCCCGTCCCGCTGTTCTGGGGATTCCAGTTGGCGCCGCCGTCGACGGTCACGAGCATCGTGCCCTGATCGCCCGCGATCCAGCCGTGCAGCGCGTCGACGAAGGACACGCTGTACAGCGTCCGCAGCGTGTTGCTCGTCTGCGGGGTCCAGTTGGCCCCGCCGTCCGACGTAACGAGGATCCGGCCCGAAGCGCCCACCGCCCAGCCGGTGGTGGCATTCACGAACGCCACGCCCTCGAGGTGCTCGGGGACGCCGCTCGTCTGGTTCGCCCAGGTGGCGCCCCCGTCCGGCGTGGCAAGGATGGTCCCATTGTCGCCGACGGCCCAGCCCTTCATCGCCCCCGAGAAAGAGGAGCCCCGGAGGAATTCCGCCGTGCCCGGGGTCTGCGCCGCCCAGGAGGTACCGCCGTTGGACGTGTGGCGGATCTGACCGCCCAGGCCGGAGATCCAGACCTGGCCCACTCCCATCGAATCGATGCCGAAGAAGCCCAACGGATTCGTGAGCGTGCTGCGGGTCCAGTTCGCGCCCCCGTCGATGGTGCGCACGATGACGGCGTTGTAGGTCAATCCGTTGCCGCCGACCGCCCAGCCGTGCAGGCTGTCGACGAAGGAGATGCCGTAGAGCGGCCAGGTGTTGCCGCCCGTCGACTGCGGCGTCCAGCTCGTCCCTCCGTTAACGGTCGCGAGGATCGTGCCGTCGTTGCGGACGATCCAGGCCTTGAGCGGCCCGACGCAGGTGACGTCGTAGAACACGTCGCTCACCGCAATCGACTGCGAACCCCAATTGACGCCGCCGTCGGTCGTCGCGAGGATCGTGCCGTTGATCCCGACCGCCCATCCGGTCAGCGCGTCTGCAAACGCGACGCCCTGCAATTGCTGGGTCACGCCGCTGGTCTGGGGAGTCCAGGTGTCGCCGTCCGACGTGTGGAGGATCGTGCCTCCATCCCCGATGATCCATCCCTGCGAGGTCCCCTTCACGAAGGCGACGCCGTTGAGATTGCCCGTGCCGCCGCCGGCCTGCGGCGTCCAGGTGGCCCCGCCGTCCGTGGTCCGGAGGATCGTCCCCGAGTAGCCCACGGCCCATCCGTTCATCGCGGTGGAGAAGGAGATCGACATCAGGAGATTGCCCTGGGGCTTGGGATTCTGCCAGATCCACGCGGGGCCGGAGGGAGCGGCGGCTCCGCCCCCCTGTCCGCCGCAGGCGGGGGCGAGGCCGGCCAGGAGAAGCAGGCCGAAGGACGGCAGGCGCCGCGGGTTCATGTTCATTCAAAATATAGCACCACGGGGCGGGGAAACCCCTAAACTCCTTGAACATGGGCCTCTTCGATTTCCTCCGGGATCCCGCGGCGCTCTGGACCGCCGAGCCCGGGCTCAGCTACGAGTTCGACCTCGGACAGGCGTCGCTCTGCGGGGTCCGCCTCGGCTCGCGACCCTCGGGACTCTCGAAACTGGGGCCGCCGACGACTTCAAAGCCGACGAAGACCGGATCGTATTATTGGCACCTGCAGGGGCTCGAGGCCTTCGCCACGAAGGACATCCTCAACTACTTCTGCGTCACCCTCCATCCGATCGAAGGCGACGGGATGAGCGCCTACCCGGGGACGCTGCTCCTGGACGGCAAACCGCTCGCGCTCGGTCCCGCGTCCCGCCGCGACGACGTCGTCCGCCTGCTCGGCGAACCCTGGCATGCCTACGAAGACGCCGACGATCCGGAAGTGACGCTCACGCTGTTCTACGAGCAGGACCCGCTGGAGTGGGAGATCGAATTCCTCGCGGACGGCACGATCTACACGATCGGCCTGAACACCCCTCCCTCGCTGCAGTCGCCGAAGTCGCGCGAGTACGTCCGCTGCGACAAGCCCTGGCCGCCCTGACGCGCCCCCGGACAACTCGTTTGTTCTGGTGGTGTCCGGGTGCCGGGGGGCTAGAATCTGCGCATACCCTGATGAGCTCTGAATTGACGCCCGAGTACGTGGACACGCTCAGCCGCCTCACGGGACCCGAGAAGCTGAGGACCGCGACTGCGCTCTATTGGGCCGCGCGCCGGCTCAAGACGGCATTCCTGAAGCAGCAGCACCCGGACTGGACGGAGGAGCAGGTCCTGCGGAAGGTCAACGAGATCTTCCTCCATGCCGTTACCTGATCCCTACCTCCCGTTCACCCGCAAGCTCGCGGAACTTCGGATCCCCAATTTCGTCAGCGGAAGCGTCGCCGCCACCTTCTACGGCGAGCCCCGCGTGACGAACGGCGTGGACATCATCCTTTTCCTCAAGCCGGAGGACGTTCCCCTTCTCGAGGCCGCCTTTCCGGCCGGACGATTCTATGGTCCGCCGGCGGAATCCATCGGGGCCGAACTGGCGAGACCTCAGCGGGGTCACTTCAACCTGGTCGATCAAGCCACGGGTTTCAAGGCGGATATCTATCTCAGCGGAAACGATCCGCTCCACGTGTGGGCGCTCAATCGGGTGCGAAGAGTGGACCTTGGCGGCGACGAACTCTTCCTGGCGCCCCCGGAGTACGTCATCGTCAGGAAGCTGCAGTTCCACCGCGACGGGCAATCCCGCAAACATCTGCGAGACGTCCATCGGATGCTCGTGGGCCTCGGCGAGGACTGGAACCGATCAGACCTCGAGCGGCTGATCGGAGAGCAGGGGCTCGCCGGCGAATGGGCGCTCGCGAGAGGCTACGTCGAGCCCTAGGGAATGACGAAGCGCCGCGACACGGCCGTCGGCAGGTCCTCGGGCCGCGCCGCGTCCGGCCGCGTCTCGAAGCTGCGCTGGAAGCTGTTGCCGCAGACGTCCTCCATCCGCGCGTCGGCGACCAGCATATAGGCGCCCGGCACGAGCGGCTTCTCCGGCAGGAACGTCGCGCGACGGCCGTCGATCTCCCAGCGGCCCGCGACGCCCTCGACCTTCAACCAGTCCTCGAGACCCGCCTGGTCCATCCAGACGTCGCATTCCAGCTCTACGCGCTCCGGCCGCGCCTCCAGCAGCCAACGCGACAAGTCCGGGCGCGAAGTCTGGGGCGCTCCCACCCGGAGCTCGCGGCGGAAGCCCTCCCGCACCGCGCGGCCGCGCTCCGACTTCATCCCCGGCGTGATCTCCAGCGCGTAGCGCTTCCCCTGCTCCAGCACCGGGCCGAACTCGCCGCCCATGGCGAGGCCCGTCTTCACGCGGCCGGGATGGACATAGACCATCAGGCGTGTGCGCTTGCGGCTCCAGAACTCCAGCTCGCGCAGGGAATCGGGCAGGGGACGGCCGGAGGCGTCGAGCAGCCGGACGTGCGCGAAGACGTCGTCGCCGCCCATCGGCTCGGAGAAATCGATGTAGAGGCGGAGGAAGTTGGCCGGAACGTCGCCCGTGGCCGGATGGACCGCCCTCACGACGGGCGCGGGGCGGATCCAGAGCAGGCCCGCGACCCCGGCGACGAGGACCAGCCCCGCCCCGGCCGCCGCCGCTCCCTTCATCTACGGGAGCGGGAGCGTGGACAGCGAGAGCTTGCCGCCGCCCTCGTCGAACACCGCCACGGCAAGCGCGGGTCCGAGCAGCGCCGCCCGCTTCGCGTTCTTCCAGGCGGCCAGCGACTCCGCGTTCTTGCCGCCGCGGTTCGCGGCCTGGTCGTTCACCTTCGAGCCTTCCGCGAGCACCGCGCCGGGGACCTTGTAGGCGCCTTCCTGGATCCGGACGACCGGCGTGCACTTGGTCGCCCCCACGATGTATTCCTTCCCGCCCATGGTGAAGGCCGCCATCGCGACGAGCGGCGCCTTGGTCTCCCAGGCCTTGTGCGACGTGTGGTAGAGCTCGGTCTGCGCGTTCGCCATCTTGCCCTCGGCCAGCGGCAGCGGCACGCGATGAAGCTCGGAGCTGAAGGTCTTGTCCCGGCCCGAGCTGCTCAGGATCACGTTCTTCGACGTCACCGCCAGGTCGAAGGGCTGGGTGCCCTCGGGGAGCTTCGCGGCGGCCTTCTTCAGCTCGCCCGTGGCCACTTCCTGGAGCTTCTTGTCGGCCCCGACGCGGAAGAGCCGCGACTCGGGCGTGCCCTTCTTCCCCGCGGAGAGGTAGACCACGAACGAAGCGGGATGGACGGCGAGGTCGTGGACGACGACGTCCTCGGGCCCGGCGCCCAGGGCCTTCGCCAGCTGCGCCCCCAGGTCGGGGACCTGGACGGGAAGCGCCTTGCCTTTCTTGTCGGGGAGGGCGTAGGAGACGAGCTCGTTGTTCTTCGCGTCGGCCCCGTAGAGGGTCCCCTCGGCGTCGAACTTGATGGCGAGCAGCTGCACGGGCGCGCCCGCCTGGGGCGCGGCCAGCGCGGCGATGCCGCCCGCGACGGCGATCAGAAAGACGACGACGGCGGTGATCCGGCTCCGCATAAGTCCCTCCTCGATTGATTCTGCGCCTATCTAACGAAGATGTCCCGTTCCACGATTCGTGAATCCGCCGTGACGGAGAGGAGCCGGCAGGGTAGAGTTCTCCTGATGAGACGCTGTTTTCTCCTCGCGATCCTCCTCGTCTCCTGCTCGCGCTCCGCTTCGTCGCCGCCTCCGCCGGCGATGCAGGCCGCCGCGCAGGACGTCAAGGTCAGCGTCCTGGGCTTCGAGAGCTCGGCCTTCGAGATGCCCCAGGGGGAGCCGGAG
>JACQFK010000076.1 GCA_016200125.1 Planctomycetota bacterium | reverse complement strand
CTCTACCCCTTCCGCGAGGTCGTCGCCAGCCCCAACGTCGCCTTCGCGGAGGCGATCGAGAACATCGACATCGGCGGCCCCTCGATGATCCGCTCCGCCGCGAAGAACCACAAATACGTCACCGTGGTCACCGACCCGGCCGACTACGACCGCGTGACCGAGGACCTCCGCCGCCGCGACGGCGCGACGAGCGAGATGCTCCGGCGAGAGCTGGCGGTCAAGGCCTTCACGCACACGGCGCGCTACGACGGCGCCATCGCCTCCTGGCTGGGCGGCCGCGAGGACTTCCCGGACCTGCTCACGCTGCAGTTCGAGAAGATCGACGACCTGCGCTACGGCGAGAACCCGCACCAGAAGGGCGCGGCCTACCGCTCGTCGGTCCGCACCGCGCCCTCCGTCGCCCACGCGGCCTTCCTCGGCGGCAAGGAGCTGTCCTACAACAACCTGCTCGACCTCGACAGCGCCTTCGAGCTGGTCCGCGAGCTGCGCCGCCAGGCCTGCGTCATCGTCAAGCACAACAACCCCTGCGGCGCCGCCTGCGCCGAGACGCCCCTCCTGGCCTTCCAGAAGGCCCTCGAGGGCGACCCCGTCTCGGCCTACGGCGGGCTCGCCGCGTTCAACGGCATCGTCGACGTCGCCGCCGCCGAGGCGATCGCCGTGAAGGAGAACTTCCTCGAGGGCATCATCGCGCCCCAGTACGCGCGCGGCGCGGTGGACATCCTGCGCGAGAAGACCAAGTGGGGGAAGAACCTCCGCATCCTCGAGGCGGGCGGCGCGCCGGCGACCGGCAGCGGCTGGTTCCAGGTCCGGACCATCCGCGACGGCGTCCTCGTGCAATCGCCCGACGACGCGCTCCACGCCGAGCTCAAGCAGGCCGTGGGCAAGCCCGACGACGCGCAGATGCGCGACCTCCTCTTCGCCTGGACGGTCTGCAAACACGTCCGCTCGAACGCGATCGTGCTGGCGAAGGACGAGAAGGTCGTGGGCGTCGGCGCGGGGCAGATGAGCCGGCTCGATTCGGCGTTCATCGCGGTCCGCAAGGCGGGCGAGCGGGCGAAGGGGTCGGTGGTCGCCAGCGACGCGTTCTTCCCCTTTCCCGACGCGCTCGAGACCTGCCTCGACGCGGGGGCCACGGCGGTGATCCAGCCGGGCGGCTCCATCCGCGACGAGGAGGTCCTGTCGGTGGCGCGCAAGCGGAACATCCCCGTGGTGCTCACGGGCATGCGACACTTCAAGCATTAGGCATCCGGAATCCCGGATCCGGAATCGATCATCGACCGGAGGAAGCATGACTCGGCAGAACATCTCGACGGGTTCCAAGTGGGAGCCCATCGTGGGCTACTCGCGCGCGGTGAAGCTCGGCAAGACGATCTGCGTCTCGGGCACCACGGCCACGGACGAGAACGGGAAGATCGTCGGCCCCGGCGACCCCTACCAGCAGACGATCCAGACGCTGAAGAACATCGAGAAGGCGCTCGCCAAGGGCGGCGCCACGCTGAAGGACGTGGTCCGGACGCGGCTCTTCGTCACCGACATCGCCCGCTGGGAGGAGTACGGCCGCGCCCACGGCGAGGTCTTCAAGGACATCCGGCCCGCCACGGCCATGATCCAGATCTCCAAGCTCATCGATCCGGACATGGTGGTGGAGATCGAGGCGGACGCGATCCTGGAATGAAGATCGGGATCCTCTGCTATCCGACCTCCGGCGGCAGCGGCGTGATCGCCGCCGAGCTGGGGATGGCGCTGGCCGAGCGCGGCCACGAAATCCACCTCTTCAGCTACCGGCCGCCCTTCCGCCTCCGCCCGATGAGCGAGCGCTTCCACTGCCACGAGATCACGATCCCGCAGTACACGCTCTTCGAGTACCCGTCCTACGGCATGGCCGCGGCCTGCAAGATCGCCGAGGTCGACCTCGACCTCCTTCACTGCCACTACGCCTACCCGCACGCGGTGAGCGCCTTCCTGGCCAAGGAGATGTCGAACCGGAAGCTGCGCACGGTGACCACGCTCCACGGGACGGACATCATGCTCGTGGGGCAGGACGTGTCGTTCGCGCGGGCCACCAAGTTCGGCCTCGAGCGGAGCGACGCCGTGACCGCCGTCAGCAAATTCCGGTTCGTCGGCGAGGACCCGGACGTGGCCGATCACCTGAAGGGCGCCGGCCTCCTGCTCTCCACGAGCGAGTTCGAGGGCTTCGGGATGTCGGTGCTCGAGGCGATGTCCTGCGGCGTCCCGGTGGTGACGACGGACTCGGGCGGCACGGCCGAGGTGGTCAGCGAATCCTGCGCGCGGGTCGCGGCGGTGGGCGACGTCGAGGGGCTGGCCGCCGCCGCCGTCGAGATTCTGCGCGATCCGAACCTGTCGAGGACCATGGGCGAGGCCGGACGCCGCCGGGCAGAAGAAATGTTTGACGTCGACCGGGTGGTTCCCCAATATGAGGCCCTCTACGAGCGCGTTTGCGGAGCGAGCAATGCCGAAAATCTATCCGTTTAAGGGAGTCCACTTCGACACGTCGAAGGCGAAGGACCTCACGCCCCTGACCACCCAGCCCTACGACAAGATCGACGCGAAGCTCCAGGACGAGTACTACCGGAAGAACGAGCACAACCTGATCCGGGTCATCCTGCGGAAGGACGAGCCGGGCAAGGACAAGTACAAGGAAGCCGCGGCCACGCTGAACGAATGGCTCCAGAGCGGCGTGATGGTGCAGGATGCGAAGCCCGCGTTCTACGTCTACCACCAGATCTACAAGACCCCGAACGGGGTGAAGACCCGCAAGGGGATCGTGGCCCTCGTCCAGATCGACGAGCCCGGCAAGGGGAAGATCCTGCCGCACGAGCAGACCCACAGCGGGCCCAAGGCGGACCGCCTCGCCCTCATCACGGCGACGAAGACCCACACGGAGAACATCTTCCTGCTCTATCCGGATCCCGAGAAGGTCGTGAACCGGATCTGCGACGAGGCCGCCAAGGGGAAACCCGACTTCGAGGCGAAGGACGACCTGGGCGAGGCCCACAAGGTCTGGCGCCTGGACGACCCCGCGAAGATCGCGGCGATCCAGAAGGCGATGGACGCCAAGGACTGCGTCATCGCCGACGGCCACCACCGCTACGAGACGAGCTGGAACTACAAGCAGCAGTGCGCGAAGCAGGGCCTGAAGGGGACGGGGACCGAGACGCCCGACAACGTGCTGGCGACGCTCGTCAACATGGACGACGACCTCACGATCTTCGGCACCCACCGCCTCTGCTACGACATCCCGAACTTCGACCTGGCGAAGCTGCTGACCGCCGCGAAGGCGGCCTTCGACATCCGCGAGTACTCCTTCTCCAGCGCGGCGGAGGAGAAGTCCGCCCGCCGCGACCTGCTCGAGGATCTCAAGGTCGAGGGCATGACGAAGCCCTGCTTCGGCGCGGCCGCAAAGGGGTCGAACTCCCACTACCTGTTCGTCACCCGCGACGTGAAGGCCGCGGCCGCCCAGGTGAAGGACAAGCGCTCCGAGGACTGGCGCTCGCTCGACGTCTGCCTCCTCCACACGCTCATCCTCGAGAAGCTGCTGGGCATCGGTCCCGAGCAGCTCGCCGCCGAGAAGAACGTCCGCTTCTATCGATCGGCTGACGAGGCGATCGACCATGTCCGAGCGACCGGGCCGTACCAGGTTGTGTTCCTCGTCAACCCGGTACGGATGGAACAGATTTACAAGGTCGTGAAGAACGGGGAAAAGTTCCCCCAGAAGTCGACGGACTTTTATCCGAAGCTCCTCACGGGGCTTCTCCTGTGCAAATTGAATGTGAGCTGAACGTTATGGGACATAAGAGACTTTGGATTCCCGGACCCGTCGAGGTCCACCCCGAGATCCTCCAGGCCTGCGCGGTGCCGATGATCTCCCACCGCGGCAAGGACTACCAGAAGATCCATTCCAGCGCGAAGGCCGGCCTCCGGAAGATGCTGGGCACCGAGAAGGGCCAGATCTACCTGTTCACTTCCAGCTCCACCGGCGCCATGGAAGGCGCGCTGCGGAACCTCTGCGCCAGGCGCGTCCTCTCCTGCACCTGCGGCAACTTCTCCGAGCGCTGGCACGAGATCGCGCTCGAGAACGGCAAGGAGTCCGACAAGTACGGCGTCGAGTGGGGCCAGCCCAACCGCCCCGAGGAGATCGACAAGCTCCTCTCCACGGGCAAGTACGACTGCCTGACCCTCGTCTCCAACGAGACCTCCACCGGGCTCTTCAATCCGCTCAAGGAAATCTGCGCGGTGATGAAGAAGTACCCGGACGTCTCCTTCGCGGTCGACGCGGTGAGCTCCCTCGCCGGCGTGCCGATCAACCCCGACGAACTCGGCATCGACTACCTCCTCGCCGGAACCCAGAAGGCCTTCGGACTGCCGCCCGGCCTCGCGGTCGTGTGGGCCTCCGACAAGGCGATGGAGAAGTCCGCCAAGGTCCCGAACAAGGGCCACTACTTCGACCTCCACCAGTTCAAGAAGACGGACGAG
>JACQFK010000049.1 GCA_016200125.1 Planctomycetota bacterium | reverse complement strand
ATGGCCACCCACGGCCGCACCGGGCTGGACCGCCTGATGATGGGAAGCGTGGCCGAGGAGGTCGTCCGCTCGTCGCGGGCGCCCGCGCTGCTCTGCCGGCCGGGCACGCGCATCGGAGAGTGGGATCGGATCGTGGTCCCCGTGGACGGCACTCCGGGGTCCGAGGAGGTCCTGGACGACGTCGCGTCCCTCGCCCGCAGCCTGGGCGCCGAGGTGCACTTGGTCCGCGTCGGCCTGGGACTCCTGATGTCCGACGGATACCGCGGCGTGTCCTATCAGTTCACCCACGACGATCCGACCGAGTACCTGCGGCAGATCGCCTCCCGGCTTTCCTCCCAGGGGGTGTCCGCGGTGGCGGAACGCCGCCTCGGGATGGCGGGCGTGGAGATTCCGAGCCTGGCCCGGGAGCTGGACGCGGGTCTCATCTGCATGACCACCGAGGGTCGCCCGGAACAGGTGCCCGGGCTCGACCGCAGCGTCGCGGCGGAAGTCATCCGCGCGGCTCCCTGCCCGGTCTACGTGCGCCGGATGACGGGATCTCCCGGCCGGAAGGAGACGTCGGTCAAGCGGGCCTGAGGGGGTTCAGGGCGCGTGCGTCTTCACGAAGCCCCGGGTGCGGCGGACATGATCCTCCAGGCGCCGCGACGCGGCGTCGAAGGCTGCCTTCAAGGCGAGCTCCAGGTTCGCCGCGGACTGCTTCTGGACCACGATCTGCGCTCCGGGAACCGTGAGATCGCCCGGGCCCTCGACGCTGACCCTGCAGCGCATGATGCGATTGAAGAAGTGATCCAGCCTCTCGGCGCGGGTCCGGATCTCCCCGGCCATCGCGGCGGGGAGCTCCACGTTCTTCTGCCTGAGCTCGAAGGGAAGATTCATCGGTTCCTCCGGAAAGGGCCCGCGGCCCGATAGAAACTCAGCAAGCATCGTGCCCGCCTCCCTGCTCAGTCATCCCCCTGCGGTTTCGGCGGAGGAGTCCGCCTCGGCAGGGAATTCTCCCCGGACCCGGCCGGTCCGCAGGGAAGACCTCGCGCTGGCCCGAAACTTGCGCCGTCTCCGGCATGATCAGAAAGGTGCTCGTGCCCCTGGACGGCTCCCGGCTCTCGGAGGCGGTCCTTCCGCCGGTGATACGGCTGGTGAAGGACGCCGAGGGTACGGTGGTCCTCTTTCACGCCGTCACGCCGTCGGAGTACTTCTCCATCACGGCGGCGCAGTACGTCCAGCAGGAGCGGCGGCGCTCGGCGGCCTATCTCCAGGAGCTGGCCGAGCGGATCGGCGGCAACAACGGCCTGGGCATCCAGGAGCGGATCGTGACGGGCGAAGCCTCCCGCGAGATCGTGGCGGAGGCGGCGCGCTGCCGCGCGGACCTCATCGCCATGTCCTCCCACGGCCGCAGCGGGATCCGGGAATGGGCCTTCGGCAGCGTCGCGGAACGGGTCCTCCGCACGACGAACCTGCCGGTGCTCGTGTTCCGCGGCAACCTCGGCAGATCCTACGCGGTCCGGAAGATCATGATCGCCATCGACGGCTCGGAAGAGGCGCTGGAAGTCGTCCCGCCGGCCGCCCGGCTGGCGGCGGCAAACGGGGCGGTCGTCGTGCTGGTCCACGCGGGGAAGCAGTTCCCTCCCAGCCTGACGCTGGCCAGGAAGATCCTGGCTGAGAACAAGGTCGCCTTCGAGACGCGCCTGCTCCGCGGCGAGCCGGGGACCGCCATCCTCAAGGCCCTAGAGGAGGAGAAGGCGGATCTCCTGGCGCTGACGACGACGGGGAAGACCAAGCGCGATCAGATCTTCTTCGGCAGCGTGGCGGAGGAGATCCTGAAGAACTGCGGCCGGCCGCTCCTCGTGGTGCACACCGGAAAGACGTCCTGAGCCCCCCGGCGGCGCCGGAAGCCTCGAGGCAGGCGATCGCCGCCGTCCCATAGGTCACCGCGTTGGACAGGCTCAGTGCTGGTGGCCTTCCTGCGACTTCCCGTCGGCGCCGGCCTTCGGGCAGCAGCCCTTGGAGTGCTCCTGCTTCTCGCAGGAGATCATGGGCTTGCTTTCGGCCTTGCAGCCGCTGGAGCACATCGAACAGCATCCCCCCGGCGACGTCGGCGAACACGCGCAGGCGGCCAGGCTCAGCGCGAGCGCCAGGGTTCCGATCAGCGCGATGAAGCGGTTCAAGGTCATTCCTCCTTACCGGGTCCCGGATCCCGCGGTCTCCAGCTGCTTCTTGCGCCGCTGGGCGCGGATCGCCGGCATCTGCATCGGGTCGGGGATGAAGCGGCCTGCCGTGCGCAGGAGCAGCATGGGCAGCTTCCCCTTCCGGAGCACCGACTCCGCCACGCTGCCGTAGAGCGCGCGCTCCACGCCGGTCCGGCCGTGCGTGGACAGCGCCACAAGGTCGGCGTTCTGGACGTCTCCGAAGGAGAGGATCTCGACGACCGGATCGCCGTAGCGGATGGCGAGCTCGGTCTGGATGCCCTGCTTGTGGAGCCGCTTCTGCTCGCGGAACAGGTTGCGCGCCACGACCTCCACCGGATAGTCGTGCTTCGCCTTCGGCTCGATGATGGTCATGAACAGGAGCTTCGCCCCCGTCGCCTTCGCCAGCGGCTCGACGTGGGCGAGGATGCTTCCCGAGCGATGGGAGCCGTCGAGCGGTACGACGATGCGCTTGATCTTCATCTTGCCCTTGTTCCCGCTCAGGGGATGGACGATGAGCACGGGGATGGGCGAGCGTCTCAGCACGTCCTCCGCCACGCTCCCGAGCAGGAGCCGCTTGATGCCGCTCTTGCCCCGCGAGCACATCACGATGAGCGAGTAGCCGCCGCGGATCGCCATGTCCACGAGGGCGGGCGCCGGGCTTCCGGTCAGGACGTGCTCGTCGACGATGGCTCCGCGGGCGCGCAGTCCGGCCGCCAGCCGGTTGAGGTAGGCGGCCGCCTCGCGGGTCCGCGATTCCGAGGGCTTCGCGATCACCCGGACCAGGGTGACATTGGCGTCCTGTGAGGCGAGCAGCGTCTCCAGGTAGGGGAGGATCGATTCCGAGGTCTTGCTGCCGTCCAGCGCGGTCAGGATCTTTTGAATCATAGGGGGCACCTTTCTCAACGGGACTCGCGATGTGTTCAGCGCAAGTCCGATGCCAGCGGAGGCATCCCCACGGCTCCCCGCGCCACCCCCGGGAATTTCAGGGAGAACGCGGAATTCTCCGCGCTCCCCTGCAGATTGCGCCGGGGGGACCGCTGGCAAGCGGGTTGCTCCTTCTGGACCGAGAGGTGACGCATGAGAGAACCGATTAGAAAGATTCTGGTCCCCACGGACGGTTCTCCGGAATCGGAGGCCGTCTTTGCCGCGATCATGCCCCTGGTGAGAGCCTATGCCCCCGAAGTGGCGGTGCTCTACGTCTTCGAGGACCCGGACGCGTCCTTCATGCCCCCGGCGCGCGTCGCCAAGGCCTGCGGCGCCCTGAGGGCCTCGAACGTGAACGCCTACCTGGAACTCCGGGAAGGGCTGCCCGCCGAAGTGATCCTCCGGACGGCCCGCGAGAAGGAGGCCGATCTCATCGCGATCTCGACGCACGGCCGCGGCGGCGTCGTGCGGCTGATCGCCGGCAGCGTCGCCGAGGAGGTCCTGCGGAAGACGGAACTGCCCCTGCTGGTCACCCGTCCGAAGACGACCGTCCATGAGTGGAAGCGGATCGTCGTGGCGCTCGACGGCTCGGAGCGCAGCGAGTCCATCCTTCCCGAGGCCGTCC
The DNA here is from genome assembly GCA_016200125.1 of Planctomycetota bacterium. Next base: position 15,024 of record JACQFK010000049.1, on the reverse strand, counting down.
GCCTGGCGGAGAAGCTGGGCGCTACGCTCGATCTCCTCCGCGTCGCGATCCCGGTGGTCGCGGCCGGGCCCGGGGAGGCTCCGATCCTGGTGCCGCCCGAGGACCCGATGCCGTACCTGAAGAGCGTCGCCCAGCGACTGAAGGAACAGGGCGTCGAGGCCAGGCCCGTCGCCCTCGAGGGCCGGGCGGCCGAGTCGATCCTCCGCCATCTCCGGGCCGCCGGCGCTTCGCTGCTGTGCATGACCACGCACGGCCGGAGCGGCCTGGCCCGGATCCTGCTGGGCAGCGTGGCCGAGGAAGTCGTCCGCAAGGCCCCCTGTCCGGTGCTTCTGCAGCGCAGCGTGCCCGCGTCCGCGCCGGCGAAGCGCGAGGAGAAGAAGGGCGTCCGGGTCGTCTGAGAATCGAGGAGGCCCCATGTTCGTGCGAAACTGGATGTCCGCCCCGGTGATCTCGCTCCCTCCGGGGGCGACCGCCTCGGCGGCGCTGGCCTTTATGGAGAAGCGGAAGATCCGCCGCGTTCCCGTCGTCAAGGACGGAAAGCTGGTCGGCATCGTCACCAAGAGCGACCTCCAGGGCGCCGGGCAGAAGCACGCGGTCCACCAGGTGACCACCGTCGCCAACATCATGACGCCGAAGCCGGCGACCGTGGAAGGCGAGGACACGCTCGAGACCGCCGCCCAGCTCATGCTCGCGAAGAAGATCTCGGGCCTGCCGGTCCTCGACGGCGGAGAACTCGTCGGCATCCTGACCGAGTCCGACCTGTTCCGCGCGCTCTGCGGCATGCTGGGGATCGGCGAGCGCGGCGCCCGCGTGACCATGAGCGTCAAGGAGGACGAGGATCTCCTCGGGCAGCTCCGCGGCCGGCTCAACGGCCTGGCGGTGCGCAGCCTGGTCACCCTGCATGATCCCGGCCGGAAGATGTGGGACGTCGTGATGCGCGTGCGCGGACGCACGAACCGGCCGTCGTAAGCGAAGGGGGTGTCCCCGTGAAGAAGATCCTGATTCCGCTGGACGGGTCGGAGCTCGCCGAGTCTGTGCTGTCGCAGGTGCGGCCGCTGCTGGCGCGCGAGGAGGCCGAGATCCTGCTGCTCCGCGTCGTGACGATGCCCCCCTCCGTCGAGTCGGATGCCGGCGAGCCGCTCGATCTTCTCTGGTCGCGCGCGGTGGACTACCTGCAGAACCTGTCGGCCCGGCTCTCGGGGGAGGGCCTCCGCGTCCGGACCCGGGCGGTCGAGGGGATTCCCGCCGACGAGATCCTCGAGGCCGCGAGGAAGGAAGGAGCGGACCTGATCGCGATGTCGACCCACGGGCGGACGGGCCTCGCGCGCTGGGTGTTCGGAAGCGTCACGGAGAAGATCCTGAGGGCCAGCCCGGTGCCGGTGCTGGCGATCCCCTCCTTCACCGGAGCCGGCGGCGACGTCTTTCCCACCGGGGCCCGGCAGCTTCCCTTCGGAAAGATCATCGCCCCGATCGCCGCAACGGACCTGTCGCTGGAGATCCTGCCCCCGCTCGCGGAGTTCGCGCGCCTGTTCGGCTCCAAGGTCTTCCTGGTCCATGTCTGCGAAGGGACCGCCTGCGCGGTTCCGATCCACGAGATGAGGCTGGCGCACGAGCGGCTCGGGAAGGCCGGCGTCCCGGCGGAACCCCTCCTGAAGCAGGGGGATCCCGCGAGCCGGATCCTGGAGGCCTGCCGCGACCAGGGCGCCGATCTCATCGCGATGACCACGCACGGCCGCTCGGGCCTGACCCGCTGGATGCTGGGCAGCGTGGCCGAGAAGGTGCTGCGGGCGTCGAACGTCCCGCTCCTCGTGGTCCGTCCGGCGAAGAAAGCCCGCGGGGCGCGGTCCAAGGCCGCCGCGGCGAGTCCCGCTCCCTGACCCGCCCCCCGGCGGGGAATTTTCCGGGCGGCCCGGACTTCTCCGCGGAAATCCGCTCCTGCCTCCCCTCCGTCTCCCCGGCTCCGCTCTGGCACGTCGGTTGCTCCGGGAGGGGGAAGGTAGGAGAGGCAAGCCATGCTGGAACTCGATGAACTGTGCCCCCGGGAACTCGCCGGGATCTGCCGTGTAGCGGGCGAGGAATGCGTCCGCCGGCTCCGCCAGATCGCCCAGGCTTCGGATCCTTCCGACGAAGCGCTCCAGGGCCTGCTTCTGAAGATGGCCTCCGAGGCGCGGCTCCAGGCGGAAGCGCTCCACGAGGACGAGGATCGCTGGAAGGCCGGTCCCCCGCATCCGGAGAATGGGGACGAGATCCGTCAGTTCATCCGGAACTCCTTCACGTCGCTTTCCAAGGGATTCGGAGAGGGGCGGCTGCACCGCGACATCGCCCTCTTCTATGCGGAGTCCCTCGAAGAGGAGGCGGCCCGCTTCTACCGGGTCGTGGCCGAGCACGCGCGCGAAGCGGAGGCGCGGAGCGTCTTCGCGGGAATGTCGGACCGCGAGCGCGGGAAGCTCCGGTTTTTGAGGGAGGTCGTTCTCCAGAGTTAGGGGTATACTCCTCCTGGCGCGGAGAGGAGGACGACCATGTCATCGAAAGGCATCGCGGAGGGCTTCACCCGGGACGAGCTCGACCGCTTCGAGTCGATGCTCCTGGAGCGGCGTCACCTGCTGCTCAACGACCTGCAGACGCAGGAGGAGCTGGAGGCCGGGGATTCCTCGGAGCAGTCGACGGCGGCGACCCATCTCGCGGACCTGGGATCCGACCGCGCGTCCTCCGACGTCAGCCTGGGCCGCCGCGAATCGGAGACCTCCGAGATCCGGGAGATCGACGAGGCGCTGGAGCGGCTGCGCGACGGCAGCTTCGGCCGCTGCGAAAACTGCGAGCGTCCGATGTCGAAGGATCGCCTGGAGGCGATCCCCTACGCCCGGCTCTGCATCCCCTGCAAGACGGAAGAAGAGCGGGAAGGGACCTCGGGAGCCTGATTCCGCCTGCCAGGCGATCTCCACTCCGGCGACCCCCAGGAGCCCGTAGGCCTCGCCGTCGGGATGCTCCTTGTGGGAGGAGGGTTTCCCGGGGCTCCGTAAGGAGCTACTCGATGCCGAACTCCTTCAGCTTCTTCTGGAGCATCCGGCGGGAGATGCCCAGCTTCTCGGCGGCGTGGGTGCGGTTGCCCTTTGTCTCCCGCAGCGCCTCGGCCACCCGCCGCTTCTCGAACTCCTTCTTCTCGTCCCTCAGGCCCTCGGGCTTCGACTCCAGCGGGACGATGTCGTGCGCCGCGAGGAGGGGCCCCGTCGCGAACGCGGCGGCCCGTTCGACCCGGTGCTCCAGCTCGCGGACGTTCCCCGGCCAGGCGTAGGCGCGCAGGCCGGCGATGGCGCCCGGGGCCAGCGACAGCTTCTTCGTCTGGCGCTCCAGGTAATGGCGCACGAGGGGTTCGATGTCGCCCGGCCGCTCCCGCAAGGGGGGCACCTCGAGGGTGATCCCGTTCAGCCGGAAGAGGAGGTCCTGGCGGAAGGCCTCCCTCAGGTCGCGGTTCGTCGCCGCGACCACGCGGACGTCCGCCTTGAGCGTCCTCACGCCGCCGACCCGCTCGTAGGTGCGGTCCTGGAGGAACTGCAGGAGCTTCGCCTGCGCCGGCTGGGGCAGCTCGCCGATCTCGTCGAGGAAGAGCGTCCCCTTGTCCGCGATCTCCACCCGCCCGGGCTTCGCGGTCACCGCGCCGGTGAAGGCTCCCTTCTCGTGGCCGAAGAGCTCGCTTTCGAAGAGCGTCTCCGGGATCGCCGCGCAGTTCACCTTGATGAAGGGTCCCGCCTTCCGCGCGCCGAGCTGGTGGAGCAGGAGGGCGAAGACCTCCTTGCCGGCGCCGCTTTCGCCCGTGATCAGCGCCGGAAGCTCAACGGTCGCGGCCTTCTGCACCTCGGCCACGAGCGCGGCGCTCCGCGGGTCGCGGAAGACCGCCCTCGCGTCGCGGGGAAGGTGGAAGAAGAGCTCGCTCGTCCCGTCCTCCGCGTCCGACTGCCGCAGCGCCTTTCCGACCGAGGCCAGCAGCTCCTCGCGGTCGAGCGGCTTGGTGATGAAGTCGAAGGCGCCGAGCTTCATCGCCTCGACCGCGGTCTTCACGGTCCCGTGCGCGGTGATCATGATGACGGGGAGCCGCGGGAAGCGGTCCCGCACCTCCTTCAGGAGGTCCAGCCCCTCGACGCCCGGCATCCGGAGGTCCAGGAGCAGCGAGCGGACTTCCCCCGAGCCCAGCCGCTCCAGCCCCGCCGCGCGGTCGCCGGCGGAGGCGGAGCTGCGGCCGGCCCGCTTGAGCAGGTCGCCCAGCGCCTCGCAGATGCCGGGCTCGTCGTCGACGATCAGGACGTCCTTCATATCGGGAATCCCACCTCGAACAGGACTCCGCCGTCCGCGTTGCATCCCTCGAGGGAGGCGCCGTGGGCGGAGGCGATCTTCCGGCACAGGGCCAGCCCGAGGCCCGTTCCCCGGGCCTTGCTGGTGACGAAGGGCTCGAAGAGCCGCGGGAGGACGTCGTCCGGGATCCGGGCCCCCGCGCTGAAGACGGCGACGACGATCCGGTCCCCGTTGCGGCGCGCGGAGACCCGGATCTCCCGCGCGGCCTCCGCCGCGTTCTTCAACAGGTTCGCGAAGAGCTGCGCGAGCAGGTCCGGATCGGCCTGGACCGGCGGCAGCGGCGATTCGATCTCGCGGGCGAGGCGCCTGGACTCGACCGGGGGCATCCGCTCGACCATGCGGACGAGGAGGGCGCCGACGTCGCAGGATTCGCGGCGCAGCTCCAGCGGGCGGCTGAACTGGAGGCTCCGCTCCAGGAGCTCGTTCAGGCGCCCGGCCTCGGAGCTGGCCAGCTCCAGGTGGCGCCGCTCGGGCGCGCGGCCGCCGTCCAGATCCTGCGTGGCGCAGTCGAGCGACGCTTTCAGCGTCGTGAGCGGGTTGCGGATCTCGTGGGCGAGCGTCGCCGCCGCCTCGCCGAGCGCGGCGAGCGTCTCCTTCGAGGCGAGCTGCTGGAGCATCTCGTAGTCCCGCGTCTTGTCCTGGAGGATCAGCGAGAGCCGGCCCGCGGGGATCACCTCGGCGCTCTTCACGACGCGCATCTCGAGGACGCGCCCGTCGCGGCGGAACACGGCGCGGCCCTCCGGCGGGATCTCGATCCCGGCCTCCTGGAGGGTCCGGGGATCCTTCTCGAGCCCCAGCAGCGTGCGCGCCAGGCGGTTGCTGAACAGGAGGGAGCCGTCGGGCTCGACGTAGAGGATCCCCTGGACGTTCGCGCGCAGGACGCTCGCGGCGTCCTTGCGCAGCAGCGCGAAGGCGTCGTAGATGGAGCGGTTCCGCATCACGCCCACGGTGAAGACCACCGAGCCCGCCAGGCAGCCGAAGCTGGCCAGCTTGGGGGGATTCCAGCCGAGCTCGGAGGAAAGTTCCAGAAAGCCGGTCGGCGCCGTCGCCAGGATCGCGATCAGGGGGTACGTGTAGAGCCCCCGGATCCGCCGGTCCGCGGTGCCCAGCCTCCCGCGCAGCAGCTCGATCCCGGCCCAGAGCGTGAGGGGCGCGAAGATCGCGATGTACGTCGTGTTGTAGTGGTAAGTCGGCTCCCAGAACACGTGCGCCAGGCGCTCGCTCCACAGACCCCCCACGGCGACCCCGATGAACAGCAATCCGAAGGCGTAGGCGGAGGCGGCCGCCCCGCGGCGGCCCGGCGTCGTCCCCGCCAGCGAGATCGCATAGTGGAAGAGGACGCAGGGCGCCAGAGCCACCCCGACGAACTGCAGGTGGACGTAGGCTTTCGTCCCGTGCCGGAGCCAGAGGAACTCGAAGCCCTGCAGCTCCGCCAGGCAGCCCACCAGCAGCGCCATGAGGCGGGTGGGTGTGGAGCGTGCGCCCCGGAGCAGGATCCAGGCGCAGAGGCCCAGTCCCACCACGGCAGCCAGGAAGGCCGAGAAAACTTGAACGAAGCGTTCCACCCGAGCCCGGAGTTTAGCACGGCGTGAACCCGCAAGTGAAGGGATTGGAACCGGCGGGCCGCGAACCGAAGTTCGCAGGAGGCCGCATTTCCGCGCTGGAATCCCCGTTTTCCGCTGGCCCCTCCTTTGCATTCGAGGTGCAGGATCGAAACGGGGAGGACGACGATGAAATTGCTCATGCTGTGCGCGGCGCTGTCCGCCGCGGGCGGGGGATGCAGCTCGGCGCTCCGCGGACCGGACACCTGCACCGAGATTCATTTCGACGCGACCTACGTGCTGGCCCGCTGGGCCGGGTGGACGGCGGACGACGCCCGGGCGATCGCGGCGGCGGATGCGTGGACGGACGAACACGCCCGGACGAACTCGGTGGCCACGGAACGCCGGATCCTGGGAGGGCTGGCGAGCCCGCTCACGATCCCCTGGGTGCTCTTCTCATCGGCCGGAGCGATTCTGACGGAAGGGGAAGCTCCGGGACGAGCCTTCGGGAAGAGCGCGGCCGAAGCCACGAGCTGGGCGGTCCCGTCCCTCGGCCTGAGACTCCACTTTCCCGCCCGGGAGGGACACGAGCCGGTGACCCCCGCCTTCTTCTCCAATCCGGCCACCGGGGAGATCGAATACGGGAACGCGGAAGCCCGGCGGGTGCTGGAAGCGGCCTTCCTGGCGTTCCAGTCCCACGACCCGGACCGCGACGCGTCGCTGGCCCTCCTGGGGATCGGACTTCACACCGTGCAGGACTCGATCAAACACAGCGGCTACACGGCGGTCTGCGGTCACATCGGGGCCCGGCCGGATCCGGACTGCGCCTGCGGAAACCTGGACGCCGCGCTCCTGGGCGCGCGGGTCACCCTGAACGCGCTGCGCTACGCCCGCCGACTGGAGGCGGGGGCTTCCCTGCCGCCTCCGGCGTCGTGGATCCGCACGCTGCGCCTCGGGTTCCTGGACGCGGCGGCTTCCCCCGGCTCCTCGCAGGAGCGCTGGGCGCAGCTGATCCGCCGGGAGTTCCCGGACGACTATCCCTCCCGCGCGACGAGCCTGGAGCGCTGGCGTGCGGCGGGAGGCGAGCGCATCTTCGAGCGGGCCCTGATTCAGGTCGAGGAGGTGCTGCGATGAAGGCTTTGAGAAACTCGCCCTGGCTGAACGGCCCGCGCTGGGACCTCACCTGGCTGCTGGGAACCGCGCTCGTCGTGCCGGCCACCCTGATCCTGGTCTGGGCCGGGATCTCCTCGGACGCGCTGAACCTGATCGTCACGCTGCTCGCGGGAGGGCCGCACGTCTTCGCCACCTTCCTCACCACGTTCCTGGATCCGGAGTATCGGCGCCGGCACGGCCGGGCCCTTGCGCTGATTGCGGTCCTGATTCCGGCGGTCGTGGGGGTTATGACCGTCACCCGCTTCCAGCAGCTGATGAGCTTCTTCATCTTCGCCGCGTCCTTCCACGTGCTCCAGCAGAATGCCTGGCTCGCCGACGCGTACCGGGAACGGGCCGGGAGAAGGGAGCCCTGGTCGGCCCGGATCCTGGACTACGCCGTCCTCTTCCTCTCCTTCTATCCCATCGCGAGCTTCAAGCTGGTCCACGACGACTTCATGCTCGGCGACATCAGGATCCTCATCCCGGAAATGCTGAAGACTCCGTTCACGTACCGGGCGGTGGGCGTCCTGTTCGCGGCGGCCGCCGCCGGCTGGATCCTCAAGACCTTCCGGGAATGGAGAGTCGGAGCATTGAATCGTCCCAAGACGGCGCTCATTCTGCTGACGTCGTCGATCGCCTTTCTGATTCCTGCGGCCGCCGCCGGGAGCCGTCTCGAGCTCGCGTTCCAGTCGGTCAATGCGTGGCACTCTCTCCAATATCTGAGCGTCATCTGGCTGATTTTGAGGGCCCGGAAGGCTTCAGGGAGGGAGGATTCCCGGCTGCTGAAGGCGGTCGGCGGCCCCGGCCGCCCGACGGCGGTCTTCTACGGTCTCTGTCTCCTGTTCACCGGCGGACTGCTGACGGCGATCCTGCTCCTCAAGACCGTGGATCCCTTGTCCCTCTCGGGATCGCAGTACTACTACATGGGCGTTTTCAGCGTGCTGTTCATCCACTACGCCTTCGACGGATATTTCTTCTTCGCCTCGAGGTCGCGGCAGGCGGAAGCCGCGGATGTTCCGTTCGTCGTCCCCCTGCGGGGCTGAGGAGGCTGCCATGTATGCCACCGGCGCCGGGTTCCCGGGCTGTCTTCGCGGCGCGACAAGGAACCCCGGCGGATGTACCATGAGCGCCATGAAGAGCGGGCGCGTGCCGCTGTGGCTGAAGCTCGGCTGGACGGTCTGGGTCGCCGTGTGGATGCCGGCCTACTGGCAGTACTACGGCCCGATGAATTTCCTGTGGTTCTGCGACATCGGGAACCTGCTGCTGACCGCCGCGCTCTGGAGGGAGAGCCGCCTGCTCTTCTCCTGGCAGGCGGTGTCGGTCCTTCTCGTCCAGATCATGTTCTCGGTCGACATCGCCGGACGCCTGACGCTGGGCTTCCACCCGATCGGCGGGACGGAGTACATGTGGAACCCGGAGTATCCCCTCTACATCCGGCTCCTGTCGCTGTTCCACGTGGCGACGCCCGTCCTGCTGGTCTGGGGCGTCGCGCGGCTGGGATACGACCGCCGCGCCCTCGCCGCCCAGACGGTCTCCGCGTGGATCGTCCTGCCCCTGGCCTGGCTCTGCGGACCGGCCCGGGACATCAACTGGACCTGGGGTCCCTTCGACAAGGCCCAGCAGGCCCTCTCGCCGGGCCTCTACCTCGCGCTGTGCATGACCGCGTTTCCGATCCTTCTGTACGTTCCCAGCCATTTCGGGCTCGCCTTCCTGGCCCGGCGGCTCGGCTGGGGCGTTCGGGCGGAAGGAGCCCGGACATGAGGATGAGGAGATTTCCGGCGCTCGTCGCCCTCGTCCTCCTCGGCTCGGCGCTGGGGGGCTGCGGAACGATCAGGGGATGGATCGATTCGAAGTACGACAAGACCTTCGCGGGCATCTACATCGACGGTTACCGGATCGGCCACGACGGCGTCGAGCCGCATCCGGATCCGCAGCCGCGCGTCGGGGCTCCCGCGCCCGACATGTCGTCGATGGGCAGGGGCATCGTGTGGTTCATTTCGATCCTTGACCTTCCGCTCAGCCTCGCCCTGGACCTGGGTCTGCTGCCGGCCGCCGTCGTGGTCGACCTGGCGTCGACCGACGAAAAACCCTAGGCCCTCGCCAGGCCGTACTTCTCGATCCGGTAGTCGAGCAGCTTGACGTTGATGCCCAGCAGCTTCGCCGCCGCCGTCTTCACCCAGTCGGAGCGCTCGAGGGCGTCCAGGATCAGGCCGCGCTCGAAGTCGTCGACGATCTCGACCAGGCGCTTCTCCTTGTCCCGGGTGTCCTCGCCCGCGGCGGAGGCGACCTGGAGCCGGACCGCGGGCGGCAGATTCTTGGGCTGGATCCTCTCGCCGTCGCAGACGAGGACCGCCTGCTCGATCGCATGGCGCAGCTCTCGGACGTTGCCCGGCCAGGCATGGGCCTTGAGCAGGCGGAGCGCCTCCTCGGAGAGCGTCACCTGCAGCTTCTCGGCCCGGTTCACCCGGGCGAGGAAGTGCTCCGCGAGCTCGGCGACGTCCGAGGACCGCTCGCGCAGGGGAGGGACCTGGATCCCGATCTGGTTGATCCGGTAGAACAGGTCCTCCCGGAATCCGCCCTTCTCGATGGCCTCCTCCAGGTTCCGGTTGGTCGCGCAGATCACCCGCACGTCCACGTTCACCATCTCGTTGCCGCCGAGGCGGGTGAAGCAGCCGTCCTCGAGGACCTTCAGGAGCATGACCTGGGTGGATTTCGGCGTGTCCCCGATCTCGTCGAGGAAGAGCGTCCCGCCGTGAGCCTCCTCGAAGCGCCCGATCCTCCGCCGGTCGGCGCCGGTGAAGGCGCCCTTCTCGTGGCCGAACAGCTCGCTGTAGACGAGGTGCTCCGGCACGCCGCCGGCCGAATTGACCTCCTTGAACGGCTTCTTGGCGCGGGCGCCGCTGTAGTGGAGCGCGCGGGCCACGAGCTCCTTGCCCGTCCCGCTCTCGCCCCGGATCAGGACCGTGCTGCCCCGGGAGGAGAATTTCCGCGTGAGCTCCCGGACGTCCTGCATGGCCTGCGACGAGCCGAGGAGGCTGTCGAAGGTGCTCTCCTTCTGCACCTCCGCGCGCAGCTGGATCTTCTCCTTCTCGCTGAGCTCGTCGAGCTGGAGCTGGAGCTGCTTGCGCTCGGTCACGTCCTCCGACACCACGATCACGCGGGCCACGCCCGCGCCCTGCGACTTCACCGGCACGCTCCGCGAACGCACCCAGCGCTCCCGGCCTCCCGCGCCGATCACCCGGTGCTCGATCTCCGTCTCCTCCCGCTTCATCTTCTGGAAGGCCCGCGCGACGAGCTCGCGGTCGGCGGGGTGGACGAGGTCGAGGATCCCCTCCGACACGGGCCCGGACTTGAAGCTCTCGGCGCTGCAGCCCCAGATCACCTGGAAGGCGGGGCTCGTGTATTCGATCCGGTCCAGCTCCGGGCTGAGGACCCAGAACGTCTCGCGGATCGTCGAGGCGATCTCCTGGAGGGCCTCCTGGGCCCGCTTGAGATCCGTGATGTCGAAGCCGACGGCCTGGACGAAGAGCGGGAACCCCGTCGCCTCGTCCCGCTTGATCCGGACGTCGCCGAGGATCCAGACGACGCGCCCCTCGCGGTGGAGGAAGCGGTACACGGAGCGCACGGCGGTCCCCCGGCTGAGCACCGTGTCGGAGAACTCCTGGGTCCAGCGGTCGCGGTCCTCGGGATGGAGCCGGTCGTACCAGAGCGAAGGGCTCGCCAGCCATTCGTCCTTGGTATAGCCGAGGACCGACTCGATCTGGGGGCTCACGTAGATCTTCTGCAGGCCCTCCTCGAAGGAGGTCATGAAGGTGATGGCCGGGATCTGCTCCAGCAGCGTGCGGTAGAGCTCGCCCGTCAGGATGTCCTGGGGATCGGGCAGGCCGGGAATCACGCCGTCCATCGCGGGGATCTGATCGACGTGATCCGGCTGGATCGATTTCACCAGGTCTTCGAGGATCTTCTGCGCTTCGGCGGGGGTGGGATCGCGGTCCTCGTCGGCCGCCGGGGGGTCGTAGCGGAAGACGTTCTCCCGGGTCGCCAGGCCGCCCGCGGCCGCGACCGTGACGGACACTTCGCCGGCCGCGTGGGCTGGGACGGTGGCCATGATCTGGATGGGCGACACCAGCGTGAAGCTCACGGCGTCGTCGCCGCCGAACTTCACCGCCGACACTCCCGCGAAGCCGGTGCCCGCGATGGTGACCACCTGGCCGCCCGTCGCCGGTCCGTTCGCCGGAAAGACGCCCGCGATCGTGGGTTTGCTGCTCATACCGAGGCAGGTCTCCTGCTGGAACAGAGGAGCCAGTCATACCATTCCGACAAACCGTCTCCGCGGGTCGCGGAAACGGAGAAAATCCCGGCGTCGGGGTTCACCTCGCGGATGCATTTCCGGAAATGGTCCGCGTCGAACGCGACGTGGGGCAGGAGGTCGATCTTGTTGAGGACGACGAGGTCGGCCGAGCGGAACATGTGCGGGTACTTGAGGGGCTTGTCGTCGCCCTCGGCGACCGAGGCGACGAGGACCCGCTGCTCCTCGCCGAGGTCGAAGAGGGAGGGGCAGATGAGGTTGCCGACGTTCTCGACGACGACGCAGGAATGATCGGCCGGCCGGAGCTCGCCCAGGGCGTGCCCCACCTGGTGGGCGTCTAGGTGGCAGGCGGTTCCCGTGTTCACCTGCAGCGCCGCCGCGCCCGCGGCGCGGATCCGGTCGGCGTCGATCGAGGTCGCCTGGTCGCCTTCGATGACGGAGATCGGCAGGCGGCCGCGGAGATCGCGGATCGTCCGCGCGAGCAGGGTCGTCTTGCCGGAGCCGGGGGAACTGACCAGGTTGAGCGCCAGGATCGACCGCTCCCGGAACCAGGCGCGGTTCCGCTCCGCGAAGGCGTCGTTCCGCGCGAGGATCCCCTCCTCGAGGCGCAGGGTCACCCCGGGGGCGTGGTCATGACCGTGATCGTGGGAGTGGCCGTGGTCATGGCCGTGGGCCGCTTTGTCTTCAGAACAGCCGCAGGTGGCGCACATTCAGACGACCTCCATCTCCCGGACCCGGAGTTCCTCCCCGGAGATCCAGTCCAGATCCGACGAACCGCAGGCGCAGCGGCCGAAGGGCCGCTCGAGGGCCACTTCGGCCGAGCAGGCGAGGCAGCGCGCGCGGCCGGGCGGCTCGAGGATTTCGAGCGCCGCGCCCTCGGCCGGCGTGCCCTCCGCGCACAGGTCGAAGCAGAACCGCACGGCGTCCGGCAGGACGGCCGACAGCTTTCCGATCTCGATCACCACGCGGCGGACTTTGCGCTCCCCGGCGCGCGCCCGGATGATCTCGACGATCTCCTGCGTGATGGCCAGCTCATGCATGGGCTTCACGCTCCGTCAGGACCTCGCGGATCAGATCCATCGCCGGCTCCACGGCCGCTTCGACGCGGCTGCTGAGGCCGGTCACGCCGCGGTCCGGGTCGCCGAAGGAGTCCGGCTCGCAGCCGACGAGGAGCACGCGGGCCGTGAGGCGTCCCATCGCCCGCGCGTTCCGGATCACCTGGGCCGGATCCATCGAATGGCCCTGCAGGTCGACCGGACCGTCGGCGTCCGTGTTCGGTTCCATCAGGAAAATCGTCCCGGGCGGCTCCCCGCGCCGGACCGCGTCCACGAGGATCACCCGCTCCCGCGGCTCGAGGAGCGCGCAGGCCAGGTCGAAGCCGCGGATGCCGAAGTCCGCGACCGTCACGCCCGGAGGCAGGGCCCGCCCCGCCAGCCGGCGGACGACCTCGACGCCGAAGCCGTCGTCTCCCAGGAAGACGTTGCCGACGCCCGCGACCAGGATTCTCGACGCGTTCACAGCCGTTCGACATCCTCGGGCCGGAAGAAGAAGCGGTGGCCCGGAAAGCCCGCGCGTCCCAGGTCGCTCCCCGGGTCGTCCTCGACCGTGACCGCGACGTGGAAGCGCCCTTCGAAATCCTGCTCGACGGCCACGACCGTCGCCTCTTTTCCCTCCAGGGCCAGGTCCAGGATGTCCGCGCGCCCCCGGGGGCGCAGGCGGACGCGGTCTCCGGCGGCGAAGGCGGAGCGGAGCGTCCCGTGGAGCGCTCGCTTCTGCTCCGGCGCGAGCGCCTCGGTCCGCTCGAGGAGCCGCCGCGCGCGCTCGTCCCCCCGGCGGACCTCCTCCTTCTCCGCGTCCGTGAGCGTGAGGATCCGCAGGGTGAGGATCTCGTCGATCTCCGTCGCGTCGAAGAGATCCCCCGGGCTCTCCGGCGCGACGGCGGGGTAGTCCGGAAGGATGATCGGCGCGGCAAGGATCAGGTCCCGGGCGGGAGCCGGCCCCGCGAGGACCGGCCAGAGCCCGCGGCGTTCGCAGCGGGCCGCGCGCGGATCGGTCGAGGAGACGAAGCTTCCGTTCTCGACGCCGAGGAGCGCGTGGCAGGAGAGCATCGGGGCGTCGCTCCGGTTCGGGATGCGAAGCGACAGCCGGAACAGATCCTTCCCGAGCGGCTCGACCGCCATCTCTCCCGCCGCGACGCTCGTCTCCCGCTCCTCGATGCGGTCTCCGGCCTCCTGGAGGAACTTCACCTTCGCCAGGAGCCGCGGAGTCTCCGGGCCTTCGAGCAGGCAGTCGAGCCCCGTCGATCCGCCCGGCGCCACCACGCCGATCGTCCAGCACCCCTGGTTCTTGAGGGCGGACTTGCGGTAGGGGTAGAGCAGGTAGCCCTCGTAGAGCACGGCGCGCGCAATCTGTTCCGCGGGAGTCCAGTTCATGGCCGTCCTCCGCTGCGCTCGCGGAGCTCCGTGAAGAACTTGACGATGGCCGGTCCGACCTCGTCGCCCCCGGAGAATCCGCGCCAGTTCCGCCGGATGAGCCCGATCAGCGCGTGCGCCTCGTCGAGCGGCACGATGTAGCCTTCCTTGCGGCGGACCAGGAGCGCCTCGACCTCGGGCTCCATCGACGCCACTTCCGGATGGGCGGCGAGGAGCGCGCTCCAGGCCTCCGCGGGCACCGAGGATTCCACGGCGCCCAGCGGGCTCGGATAGAAGGCCTGGACCCTGCCGAGCGATGGACGGTTGCGGAAGAACGCCAGGCCGATGGGGATCTCCAGCGCCGCCCAGTCCGGGTCCGACATTTCGAGCCCGGACACCCGGACGACGCGGTCCGGGATCCGGCGGAACTTCCCGGAGGCGTGGTCGAAGACGCCGGCGCAGCCGCGGCAGACGCAGAGGATGCCGCCGCTCGACGCCTCGACGACGTGCGCGTGGCGATCCTCGATCGGCGCTCCGCAGAGGCCGCAGGGATCCTCCGTCCGCCCCGGGGCGGCGAAGGCGCGAAGACGGGCGAGGGCGTTCATACGACCTCGATCCCCTCGACGTCCGGCGCCGCGGACAGGATCGACTCTTCGATCGAGCTCTTCAGGGTTTCCGCCGACGAGGGGCATCCGTCGCAGCTCCCCTGGAGCCGGAGGCGGACGCGGCCCTCCTCGATCCCCAGGAGCTCGACGCTGCCGCCGTGCGACGCCAGGTAGGGGCGGACCTTCTGCAGCGCCCGCTCGACCCGCACGCCCAGATCGTCGGGATGCAGCCCGTGCAGGAGGAGCAGCGGCGCGATCTTGGGGTCCCCGGCCAGCCGCTCGCCCGCCTCCGAGAGCTCGAGGATCCGCGCCAGGCCCTCGCGGTGGAAGTCGAGCAGCTCGCGGACGAGCTCCCGCGTCGTCTCGCGCGCGGCGGGATCGGGATGGGCCTCGATCGCCCCCAGCATCTCCTCGATCTTCTCAAGCACGCGGCACCCCCAGGGTCGGAGAATGGCGGACTTCCAGGATCTTCGCGTCGCCGTCGAACAGGTGGACGCCGCAGGGCAGGCAGGGATCGAAGCTCCTCACCGCCCGCATGATGTCGATGCCCTTGAAGCCGTCCTTCCCGTTCTCCTCGAAGAGCGGCGTGTTCATGATCGCGTCCTCGTAGGGCCCGGGCGTGCCGAAGGAATCGCGCGGGCTCGCGTTCAAGCTGGTCG